>CAURMD010000046.1:0-9051 GCA_963525985.1 uncultured Streptococcus sp.
CCTTGCGATTTAAAATCCCTTGTTCAATCAAGGTCTGGTTGGGATAGAGAAAGCCATCGGTTGTTACCAACTCAACCCTAGCATCTTTAAGCGTACGGGATAGTAAGATTTGCAGTAGTCGACTAGTTGTGGATTTTCCAACGGCAACACTCCCAGAAACTCCAATGATAAAAGGTTGAGATTTACTTTCACGTTGGAGGAAAATTCCTTTTGAAAAGGCTAAATCTTCCTTAGTTCGCTTGTAAATCTGAATTAGATGAGCCAAGGGGAGATAGATATCTGTAACGTCTTGAAGACTGATTTGGTCATTAAAACTCTTGATAGATTCCAATTCCTCTTCTGTCAAAGGAGGTGTTGTCTTTCGATGTAAAGATTGCCAAGTCTGGCGGCTGATTTTTTCAAAATGTAAAAATTCGTTGGTCATTTGTTTTCCCCTAGATATTTTGTCTATCATACCATAAAAAGCTAAAAAAATAAAGCGGTTTCTTGAATGTGTTAAGTCAATAGTATATACTATAAGTAGATAGAGGATGAACAATTTATTGATGAAGTAGGAGCTACTTTCTCCTGACTTATAAGCTAATAAAGGGGACTTTGGGATTCACAACTTATAGGAGGTGTACTATGAAAATCTTAAAACGTTACATATTGGAACTTTGTTTTATTTTAAGTTTTGCACTACCTTTTATAAAAGGGGCGAATGCGGATAATGGCAGACGCTTTGTGGAAATCTATTACGGTTTTACTTTTTTGATGGAACAAGCTGTATTTATCTGTTCGCTCTTGATTGCTTTCTTCCTAAAAAAACGGTGGACGAAATGGCTTGCTGCTGGTAGTTATTTCTTCTTAGTTCTATGGATTGCTACAGAGGGTTATTTCTTCCGCATGTCGCTAGAAGATTTGGTACGGCTTTGGACAAGTTTGGAAATCCTGACAAAAACGTATCAGTTGGGCTTTTATCTAAATATTTTGTTGGGAATTTTGTTGATAATTAAGTATCTGAAGGTTAAGCAATAGTAATAAAAATGCGCTTGATTATAGACAATAAATTTGTTGTTTTATCATGGCAATGATAGCTGTAGTCCTAGATGAAATACTATTTGCTTATAAAGGTTGAAAGAGATTGAAGGGGAGCTATTGTAAAGCAACTTCCTTCAATCTTTTTGTCTCATTCTGGATATGTAAACGATTTACAATTTAAGTCAAATTATGGTAAAATAGTTTCATGAGTAAAATGTATTATGCAGAAAATCCTGACGCTGCTCACGACATTCATGAGTTGAGAGTGGACTTGTTGGGAGAAAAAATGACCTTTTTGACGGATGCGGGTGTTTTTAGCAAGAAAATGGTTGACTTTGGAAGTCAACTCTTGCTCAAGTGTTTTGAGGTCAACCAAGGAGAAACTGTCCTTGATGTAGGCTGTGGTTACGGACCTTTGGGCTTGTCTTTAGCTAAGGCTTATGGAGTTCAGGCGACCATGGTCGACATCAATAATCGTGCCTTGGATTTGGCGCGACAAAATGCTGAACGAAATAAAGTAGAAGCGACGATTTTCCAGTCCAACATCTATGAACAAGTTGAAGGTACATTTGACCATGTCATTTCCAATCCCCCTATCCGTGCGGGCAAGCAAGTGGTTCATGAAATTATTGAGAAAAGTAAAGATTTCTTGGAAACTGGTGGAGATTTAACAATCGTTATCCAGAAAAAACAAGGGGCTCCAAGTGCCAAGTCCAAGATGGAAGATGTGTTTGGCAATTGTGAAATCGTCAAAAAAGATAAGGGATACTGTATCCTTAGAAGTGTGAAAGAATGAGAGCAATTGATTTAATCCAAAAAAAACGTGATGGTCAAGAACTGACTTCAAGTGAAATCGAATGGCTAGTTGAAGGCTATGTGTCAGGAACTGTTCCTGATTATCAGATGTCTGCCTTTGCTATGGCTGTTTATTTCAAAGGAATGACGACACGAGAAATCTCTGATTTGACTATGAAGATGGTTAAGACTGGTCAAGAGTTTGATTTATCAGCTATTGATGGGGTTAAGGTAGACAAGCATTCTACGGGTGGTGTTGGTGATAAGGTGACCTTGATTTTGGCTCCTCTTGTTGCTAGCTTCGGTGTGCCTGTGGCAAAAATGAGTGGTCGTGGTCTCGGCCATACTGGCGGAACGATTGATAAATTGGAGTCCATTAAGGGCTATCAAGTCGAGCGCACCCAAGAGGATTTTATTCGTCAGGTTCAGGATATTGGAGTATCTGTCATTGGGCAATCAGACCAGCTGGTCAAAGCGGATAAGCTTCTCTACGCCCTTCGTGATGTGACTGCAACTGTCGACACGATTCCTTTGATTGCGAGTTCGGTGATGAGCAAGAAAATCGCGGCAGGAGCGGATGCTATTTTGCTAGACGTGACTGTCGGTGAGGGTGCCTTCATGAAGACGGTTGATGAGGCGCGCGAATTGGCTCAAACCATGGTGGAACTTGGTAAGGCAGTTGGTCGAAAGACGGTAGCAGTGATTACGGATATGAGCCAGCCCTTGGGACGAGCGATTGGAAATCGTCTGGAAATCCTTGAAGCATTGGAGATTTTACAAGGGCAAGGCCGTCAGGATATTACTCACTTCATATGTGAGTTGGCTCAAATTATGCTTGGCCTGGCAAATGTAAATAAAACAGTTGAAGAAGTTCGCCAACATCTTGAAAATGGTCAAGCACTGGCTAAGTTTGAGGAGATGGTCCAAGCCCAAGGTGGAGACTTAGAAGACCTCTATCGTCCTGTCAATGTTACCCATGTGGTGGAAATCCCTGCCCAGGAAACGGGTATTATCTCAGCTCTTCCAGCTATGGAATTTGGACTTTATGCTATGAGACTGGGGGCAGGCCGTGCAGTCAAGTCTGATGCCTTGGACTATGAAACAGGAATTGTTTTTGAAAAGAAAGTTGGAGATTCCGTTCAAAAGGGAGAAATTGTTGCAAAAGTATACACAAATGGAAAAATTTCTCCTCAGCTAGTTACAGATTTTCAAAAATATGTTAAAATAAATGATAGGGTGCAAAGTTTACGAGAAATTATAGAAATTATCTCATAAACAGCAGGAGAATCCGAATATGAAATTAAATAAATATATCGATCATACGCTTTTAAAACAAGATGCAACAGAAAATCAAATTGATTGTTTGTTGTCTGAGGCTAGGGAGTATGATTTTGCCAGTGTTTGCGTTAATCCGACCTGGGTTGAACATGCTAAAAAAGGGCTTGAAGGCACAGATGTCAAGGTCTGCACAGTAGTAGGTTTCCCTTTGGGAGCAACAACTTCAGCTGTGAAAGCATTTGAAACAAAAGAAGCTATCCAAAATGGTGCAGATGAGATTGATATGGTGATCAATGTTGGGGCTCTCAAATCAGGTAATTTAGCCTTGGTTGAGTCAGATATTCGCGCAGTCGTGGAAGCAAGTGGTGACAAGTTAGTGAAAGTCATTATTGAAGCTTGCCTGCTGACAGACCAAGAAAAAGTTGTGGCTTGTCAATTATCCCAAAAAGCAGGAGCTGATTTTGTTAAAACATCTACTGGCTTTTCAACTGGTGGCGCTACGATAGCAGATGTTCAATTGATGCGTGAAACAGTTGGACCTGATATGGGAGTCAAGGCTGCTGGTGGAGCTCGTTCTTATGCAGATGCTCTTGCCTTTGTGGAAGCAGGTGCGACCCGTATCGGAACGTCAGCTGGGGTAGCCATTTTAAAAGGAGAATTGGCTGATGGCGACTACTGAGTTGATTGAACTAGCAATTGAAACCAGCAAGAATGCTTATGTGCCCTATTCTCACTTTCCTATCGGAGCAGTTTTAGTGGCAAAAGACGGAAGTGTTTACACGGGAGTGAATATCGAAAATGCTAGCTATCCTTTGACCAATTGCGGTGAGAGAACAGCCATTTTTAAGGCTGTATCTGAAGGGCAAAGAGAATTTTCAGAGCTGATTGTTTATGGTCAAACTGAAAAACCGATTTCACCATGTGGTGCTTGTCGCCAAGTAATGGTCGAATTTTTTGAACAAGATCTAAAAGTGACCTTAGTCGCAAAAGATAAATCGACGGTCGAGATGACGGTCGGGGAATTACTTCCATACTCTTTTACAGACTTAAACTAGTCTGAGTCGCTCTCTGAGTGGCACGGTCCTTGTGGCCAATCAATCCATACTTGCAACATCGTTGCACATCTTATTTAGGAGGTTCAGTAATGAACAAGAAACAATGGCTAGGCCTTGGTCTAGTTGCAGTGGCAGCAGTTGGACTTGCTGCATGTGGTAACCGCTCTTCTCGTAAGGCAGATTCATCTTCTGATGTGAAGACAAAAGCAGCAATCGTCACTGATACTGGTGGTGTTGATGACAAATCATTCAACCAATCAGCTTGGGAAGGTTTGCAAGACTGGGGTAAAGAACACAATCTTTCAAAAGATAACGGTTTCACTTACTTCCAATCAACAAGTGAAGCTGACTATGCTAACAACTTGCAACAAGCTGCTGGAAGTTACAACCTAATCTTCGGTGTTGGTTTTGCCCTTCACAATGCAGTTAAAGATGCAGCAGCAGAGCACACTGATTTGAACTATGTCTTGATTGATGATGTGATTAAAGATCAAAAGAATGTTGCGAGCGTAACTTTCGCTGATAATGAGTCAGGTTACCTTGCAGGTGTAGCTGCAGCAAAAACAACTAAGACAAAACAAGTTGGTTTTGTAGGTGGGCAGGAGTCAGAAGTTATCTCTCGTTTTGAAGCAGGATTCAAGGCTGGTGTTGCGTCAGTAGACCCATCTATCAAAGTCCAAGTTGACTACGCTGGTTCATTTGGTGATGCTGCTAAAGGTAAAACAATTGCAGCTGCACAATACGCAGCCGGTGCAGATATTGTTTACCAAGTAGCTGGTGGTACAGGTGCTGGTGTCTTTGCAGAAGCAAAATCACTCAACGAAAGCCGTCCTGAAAATGAAAAAGTTTGGGTTATCGGTGTTGACCGTGACCAAGAAGCAGAAGGTAAATACACTTCTAAAGATGGCAAAGAATCAAACTTTGTTCTTGCATCTACTTTGAAACAAGTTGGTACAACTGTAAAAGATATTTCTAACAAGGCAGAAAAAGGTGAATTCCCTGGCGGTCAAGTGATCGTTTACTCATTGAAAGATAAAGGGGTTGACTTGGCAGCAACAAACCTTTCAGAAGAAGGTAAAAAAGCTGTCGAAGATGCTAAAGCTAAAATCCTTGATGGAAGTGTAAAAGTTCCTGCAAAATAATGGATGGAAGTTATTTCTTAGGAAGCGGCCATCGGCCGCTTTTTAAGAGTTGAGACAAAGTCATTTTGTCTCAGTAAAGCTTGCTACTAGATAAACTAGCAAGTTTTATTGAAATAAAATAAGACTCTGAAAGGAAGAGCACATGGCACACGAAAATGTCATTGAGATGCGTGATATTACCAAGGTGTTTGGTGAATTTGTTGCCAACGACAAAATCAACCTGCACCTACGAAAAGGTGAAATTCATGCACTTTTAGGAGAAAATGGGGCTGGTAAGTCCACGCTCATGAACATGTTAGCAGGCCTTCTTGAACCAACTAGTGGTGAAATCGCGGTCAACGGTCAAGTTGTCAACCTCGACTCCCCATCTAAAGCAGCTGGCTTGGGAATCGGAATGGTTCACCAGCACTTTATGTTGGTAGAGGCTTTCACGGTGGCTGAAAACATTATTTTAGGAAGTGAATTGACTAAAAATGGTGTGCTAGATATCGCTGGAGCTAGCAAAGAAATCAAGGCTCTTTCTGAACGTTATGGCTTAGCTGTGAACCCTTCTGCCAAGGTGGCAGACATCTCAGTTGGAGCCCAACAACGTGTAGAAATTTTAAAAACCCTTTATCGGGGAGCTGATATTCTTATTTTTGACGAACCAACGGCTGTTTTGACTCCATCAGAAATTGAGGAGTTGATGGCTATTATGAAAAATCTTGTCAAAGAAGGAAAATCAATTATCTTGATTACCCACAAGTTGGACGAGATTCGTGCAGTTTCTGACCGCGTTACAGTTATCCGTCGTGGGAAATCAATTGAAACCGTCGAAATTGCAGGGGCTACCAATGCTGATTTGGCAGAAATGATGGTAGGACGTTCTGTTTCCTTTAAAACAGAGAAGCAAGCCTCTCAACCAAAAGAAGTGGTCTTGTCTATTAAAGACTTGGTGGTCAATGAAAACCGCGGTGTCCCAGCTGTTAAAAATCTATCCTTGGATGTTCGTGCGGGAGAGATTGTTGGGATTGCGGGGATTGATGGAAATGGTCAGTCTGAACTGATTCAAGCCATTACAGGTCTTCGCAAGGTTGAATCTGGTAGCATTGAGCTAAAAGGAGATTCAATTGTAGGCTTGCACCCACGACAAATTACAGAACTAAGTGTTGGGCACGTTCCAGAAGACCGTCACCGTGATGGTTTGATTTTGGAAATGATGATTTCTGAAAATATTGCCCTTCAAACCTACTATAAAGAACCACATAGTAAAAATGGAATTTTGAACTATTCAAATATTACTTCTTATGCTAAAAAGCTAATGGAAGAGTTTGATGTTCGTGCTGCCAGTGAATTTGTTCCTGCAGCTGCACTCTCAGGAGGAAATCAACAAAAAGCAATTATTGCTCGTGAAATTGATCGTGATCCTGATCTTCTTATCGTCAGCCAGCCAACTCGTGGGTTGGATGTCGGTGCCATTGAATATATCCACAAACGCTTGATTGAAGAGCGTGATAATGGGAAGGCTGTCCTTGTTGTCAGCTTTGAATTGGATGAGATTTTAAACGTCTCAGACCGTATTGCCGTTATCCACGATGGTAAGATTCAAGGTATTGTATCACCAGAAACAACCAATAAACAAGAACTTGGTGTCTTGATGGCGGGTGGAAACTTGGGAAAGGAGAAGAGTGATGTCTAAAAAATTACAACAAATTTCGGTTCCCTTGATTTCTGTCTTCCTAGGAATTTTACTCGGAGCCATTGTCATGTGGATCTTCGGTTATGATGCTATTTGGGGCTACGAAGAATTGTTCTATACAGCCTTTGGTAGCCTGCGTGGGATTGGAGAAATCTTCCGTGCTATGGGGCCTTTGGTCTTGATTGGTCTTGGTTTTGCTGTTGCCAGTCGCGCTGGTTTCTTTAACGTTGGGCTTCCTGGTCAGGCTTTGGCAGGTTGGATTCTCAGTGGTTGGTTTGCCCTGTCGCATCCAGATATGCCCCGTCCCTTGATGATTCTAGCAACTATCGTGATTGCCCTGATTGCTGGTGGGATTGTCGGAGCTATTCCAGGAATTCTGAGAGCCTATCTAGGGACGTCAGAGGTTATCGTAACCATTATGATGAACTACATTGTCTTGTATGTAGGAAATGCCTTTATCCATTCCTTCCCTAAAGACTTCATGCAAAGTACAGATTCGACCATTCGTGTTGGGGCTAATGCAACCTATCAGACACCTTGGTTGGCTGAGTTGACTGGTAACTCACGGATGAATATTGGTATTTTCTTTGCTCTCATTGCCGTTGCAGTTATTTGGTTCATGCTCAAGAAAACGACTCTTGGTTTTGAAATTCGTGCAGTTGGTCTTAATCCACATGCTTCAGAATATGCTGGTATTTCTGCTAAACGAACGATTATCCTCTCAATGATCATATCAGGTGCCTTGGCTGGCCTTGGTGGTGCTGTTGAAGGACTTGGAACCTTCCAGAACGTCTATGTTCAAGGTGCGTCATTGGCTGTTGGATTTAACGGGATGGCGGTTAGTCTGCTTGCGGCAAACTCACCAATTGGTATTCTCTTTGCAGCCTTCCTATTTGGTGTTCTCCAAGTTGGAGCCCCTGGTATGAATGCGGCGCAGGTACCGTCTGAGCTTGTCAGCATTGTAACAGCGTCTATTATCTTCTTTGTCAGTGTTCATTACCTTATCGAACGCTTTGTCAAACCGAAAAAACAAGTTAAAGGAGGTAAGTAAAGATGTCTATTACAACCTTGCTCACCCTCTTGGTGTCTTCTATGCTGATTTACTCAGCGCCCCTCATCTTTACAAGTATTGGTGGTGTTTTCTCTGAACGTGGTGGTGTGGTAAACGTCGGCCTTGAAGGAATTATGGTTATGGGTGCCTTTTCTGGAGTTGTCTTTAACCTTGAATTTGCAGAACAATTTGGAGCAGCAACTCCATGGCTATCCTTGCTTGTAGCAGGATTGGTAGGGGGACTTTTCTCCATCATCCACGCAGCAGCAACGGTTCATTTCCGTGCAGACCATGTTGTCAGCGGTACGGTATTGAACTTGATGGCGCCAGCCTTGGCTGTTTTCTTGGTGAAAGTACTTTATAACAAAGGACAAACCGACAACCTAAGTCAGACTTTTGGACGCTTTGATTTCCCAGTCTTGGCAAATATCCCAGTAATCGGTGATATCTTCTTCAAGTCAACTAGTCTTCTTGGTTATCTGGCGATTGCCTTCTCATTCCTTGCTTGGTTTATCCTCTTCAAGACTCGATTTGGTCTTCGTCTCCGCTCTGTAGGTGAACACCCTCAAGCAGCGGATACTTTGGGAATCAATGTCTACAAGATGAGATATTTAGGGGTTATTATTTCAGGTTTCCTAGGTGGAATTGGTGGAGCAATTTATGCTCAATCCATCTCAGTTAACTTCTCGGTAACAACTATTGTTGGACCTGGATTTATTGCTCTTGCTGCGATGATCTTCGGAAAATGGAATCCAATCGGAGCCATGCTATCTAGTCTCTTCTTTGGACTTTCACAAAGTTTGGCTGTTATCGGATCTCAATTGCCGTTCCTACAAGGTGTGCCAACAGTTTATCTTCAAATCGCACCTTATGTTTTGACAATACTTGTCTTGGCAGCTTTCTTTGGAAAAGCAGTTGCACCAAAAGCAGATGGTATCAACTATATCAAATCAAAATAAGCATACAAAAAACGTCAGTTCTGTACTGACCCCAAAAAGTTAGACAATTAATTTATCCGAAGGATTTAGTTCT
>CAURMD010000047.1:0-8901 GCA_963525985.1 uncultured Streptococcus sp.
TACAGAACTAAATCCTTCGGATAAATTAATTGTCTAACTTTTTGGGGTCAGTACACTGTTTTGACTTTGGAGCGAACAGATACAAATGTATTAGACCGCTCCGCAAATCTTTCTTATCATTTGGTTAATACAGATGGAGTCAAGATCAATAAAATTACTGCGACAATTAAAGATGGAAATGAAATTGTCAAAACAGTAGATTTAACTTCAGAGCAATTAGATAAGCAGGTAGAAGATTTAAAATTCTACAAGGACTATAAGATAGAAACCACTATGACCTATGACCGTGGTAAGGGAGAAGAAACTGCAACATTAGAAAAGAAACCACTTCGCTTGGATTTGAAAAAAGTTGAAATTAAAAATATCGCATCTACTAATTTAGTGAAGGTAAATGACGATGGTACTGAAACACCTAGTGATTTCATGACTGAAAAACCTTCAGATGAAGATGTGAAGAAGATGTACTTGAAAATCACTAGTCGTGATAATAAAGTAACACGTTTAGCAGTTGATAAGATTGAGTTGGTGACTGAAGAAGGTCAAAAACTTTACAAAATAACTGCTGAAGCACAAGATTTGATTCAACACACAGACCCAACGAAAGTTCGTAACAAGTATGTTCATTATATTGAAAAACCAGTTCCAAAAGTTGATGACGTTTATTATAACTTTAAAGAGTTAGTAGATGCCATGAATGCTGACAAAAATGGTACATTTAAAATCGGAGCAGATTTGAATGCAACGAATGTACCAACACCTAAGAAATGGTATGTTGACGGCGACTTTAGAGGTACATTGAAGAGTGTAGATGGGAAACATTATACCATCCACAATACGGAACGTCCGTTATTTAAGAACATTATCGGTGGTACAGTAACCAAAGTAAATCTGGGGAATGTAAATATCAATATGCCTTGGGCAGACCGCATTGCACCGATTGCCGACACTATTAAAGGCGGCGCTAAAATTGAAGATGTCAAAGTGACTGGTAACGTATTAGGTAAGAACTGGGTATCTGGATTTATTGATAAGATTGATAATCAAGGTACACTCAGAAATGTAGCCTTTATCGGTAACGTAACTTCTGTCGGCGATGGTGGACAATTCTTGACTGGTATCGTTGGAGAAAACTGGAAAGGCGTTATCGATAAAGCATATGTAGATGCCAATATCATTGGTAACCGTGCTCAAGCTGCGGGTATTGTTTATTCGACACAAAATGGTGGGGATAACCATAGCTATAGTAGAGAAGGTGTTTTAACCAATTCTGTGGCAAAAGGTACACTCTATGTTAAAGATTCACTTAAATCAGGTGGCTTAGTTGGTAATAACTGGATGTTAGGTATGATTAAAAATAATGTGTCTATGATGAAAGTAAAGAACGGTGAAATAGCTTTTGGACACTCAGATATCGACCAAGATTCCTATTATACATCTGAGCGCGTTATCAACACTTATACGGTAAATGGTATTAGTGAGGGTAATAAATCCTATAATCGTTCGAATATCATCAAAGGTATTTCGAAAGAAGAGGCTGATAATATAATTTTAACCTACAACATTACAGCTAACACCTATGAGATGCCTGAATTACTTGTTGACCGATTGAATCGATTTGTTACTCATGATAATGAGTATAAGACAACGCAAGATTACAAAACTGAACGTGAACAAGCCTATCGCAATATTGAAAAACTTCAACCGTTCTATAATAAAGAGTGGATTGTAAACCAAGGGAATAAGTTAACAGGTGAGTCCAATCTTGTTAAGAAAACTGTTCTGTCTGTAACAGGTATGAAAGCAGGGCAATTTGTTACTGATCTATCGGATATTGATAAGATTATGGTTCACTATGCGGATGGCACCAAAGAAGAAATGAACGTGACAGCAGTTGCTGATTCTAAGGTGAAACAAGTTCGTGAGTATAGTATTGATGGTTTAGATGATGTGGTTTACACACCAAATATGGTTGTTAAAAATCGTGATAAATTGATTGCTGATGTTAAAGATCAATTATCAAGTGTAGAATTGATTTCACAAGAAGTCCGTGCTTTGATGGATAAACGAGATACATCTAGAGATCCTAATGCTAATTCGGATGAACGTAAGAATGGTTATATTAAAGATCTATTCTTTGAAGAAAGCTTTGCGGAAGTGAAAGAAAATCTTGGCAAATTAGTTAAAGCTATTGTTGAAAATGAAGATCATCAACTCAACGATAACGAATTAGCTGAACGTGCTTTACTGAAGAAAGTTGAAGACAACAAAGCTAAAATCATGATGGGACTGGCCTACTTAAATCAATATTATGGTTTTAAATACGATGAGTTATCAATTAAAGATATTATGATGTTTAAACCTGATTTTTATGGTAAGAATGTTGATGTTTTAGATTTCTTAATCAAAATTGGTTCAAGTGAAAGAAATGTTAAAGGAGATAGAACTTTAGAAGCTTATCGTGAAACTATAGGTGGAACAATTGGAATAAATGAATTAAATGGATTCTTACATTACAATATGAAGCTATTCACTAACCATACAGATATAAATGACTGGTTTAAGAAAGCTATTGAAAAGAACGCGTATGTAGTTGAACAACCATCAACGAACCCTGCATTTGCCAACAAAAAATATCGTCTATACGAAGGAATTAATAATGGGCAGCATGGGCGCATGATTTTACCTCTTCTTAACTTGAAAAATGCACATTTATTTATGATTTCAACGTATAATACTATCTCATTTAGTTCGTTTGAAAAATACAACAAAAATACTGAAGAAGAACGTGAAGCTTTTAAAAAAGAGATTAATCTACGTGCCAAAGAGCAAGTTAATTACTTAGATTTTTGGTCACGTCTTGCTACTGATAATGTCCGCGATAAACTTCTTAAGAGTCAAAATGTAGTTCCAACTCCTGTATGGGATAATCATAACGCTCCAGGTGGCTGGCCTGATAGATTCGGACATAGAAATGGAAAACCAGACTATACTCCAGTCAGGGAATTCTTTGGTCGTATTGGGAAGTATCATCCTTACCAATATGGATACGGAGCATATGCATATATTTTTGCAGCACCGCAACCGATGGATGCAGTTTATTTCGTTATGACAGATTTAATTAGTGATTTTGGAACATCCGCATTTACACATGAAACTACTCACGTTAATGATCGTATGGCTTACTATGGTGGTCATTGGCATCGTCAAGGTACGGATTTAGAAGCCTTTGCTCAAGGTATGTTGCAAACGCCATCGGTATCAAATCCAAACGGAGAATATGGTGCTTTAGGTTTGAATATGGCTTATCATCGTGAGAATAATGGTGAACAGTGGTATAACTATGACCCTGATAAACTTAAAACTCGTGAAGATATTGATCGCTACATGAAGAACTACAATGAAGCGTTAATGATGTTGGATTATGTTGAAGCAGATGCTGTAATTCCACAATTAAATGGTGACAATAGCAAGTGGTTCAAGAAAATTGACAGAGTCGATAGACATGTTGATGGTTTAAATAAATTAACCGCTCCACACCAATGGGATAAAGTTCGTGACCTAAATGACGGAGAGAAAACCAAGCCATTGGCAAGTATTGATGATTTGGTTGATAATAACTTTATGACTAAACATAATAATCCTGGCAATGGTGTGTTCCGACCAGAGGACTTCACGCCTAACTCAGCATATGTTAATGTTCAAATGATGGCTGGTATTTATGGTGGTAATACAAGTAAAGGTGCCCCAGGTTCATTATCATTCAAACATAATGCCTTCCGTATGTGGGGTTATTATGGATATGACAAAGGTTTCACTAGTTATGTATCTAGCAAATATCAAGGTGAAGCTGATAAACAAAACCAGGGTAGATTAGGTGATGATTTCATTATTAAGAAAGTTTCTGGAGACAAGTTCAAGACACTTGAAGAGTGGAAGAGACATTGGTATCACGATGTTAAAGCTAAAGCAGAACAAGGATTTACTGCTATTGAAATTGACGGTAAACAAATTACCAACTATACACAATTGAAGGATATCTTTGTTAAAGCAGTTGAAGAAGATTTGAAGAAACCAGATGACTTCTCTCACACTGTTGCTCTTAAATCTAAGGTATTCAAAGCTCTTCTTAAAAACACAGACGGTTTCTTTAACCAACTGTTTAAAGAAGACATTTAAATGTTTAAAATATAAAGAGGGCAGTTTTTTGCTCCCTCTGAAAAGTCATCATTTGATGGCTTTTTTCTATATAGGGTACTTGAAAGGCTATCATCGGACAAAATAAAGAAGGCATGATATAATATAAGGTAGATTTCTATGTCATAAAACAAAAAACTGTTTGAACATCATTCATTTGAGAACCCTTTATGTTCAAACGATAGTAAAATAAAATAGGGTCTCTAAACCCTTGCTACGAAAGGAAAAAAACTCAATGGCTACTATTCAATGGTTGGTCTAGAAGATTTAAAATAATAAAACATTGTGAAGTAGAATAAATACTTAAAACCCTTGGAATTCAAGGGTTTTTATTGGTTTAGATTTTAATTCTTCACATTGTTATATGTGCTTGATTGAGCAATAATCATCAATAAAAACATTTTTTTGGTGTTGAGTTTGGTGTTCAAATATTTATTATGTTACGGAAAGGAATTTCACAATCTTTCCGTTTTTTTATTTTCTGGAGGAAAAATGACAAAAGAATTACAATCATCACGCTATATTGTCATTTCATTTTTAGTACGTGAAATGGGAATTGACATTGTTGAAGCCATCTCTCTTATGGCTGAATTAGAAAAAAGTGGCTTGGTTCGATTGGAATCAAGTGGAGATTTAATACTCAAAGAACTTGGAGGAGCGCTATGAAACGAATTACCGCAAATCAATACCAAACTTCAGAACGGTATTATAAATTACCTAAAATTCTTTTTGAGGATGAGAAATATATGGATATGAAATTAGAAGTAAAGGTGGCTTATTCTATTTTAAAAGATCGTTTAGAATTATCTCTTAGTCGTGGTTGGATAGATGAAGAAGGAGCGGTTTATTTAGTATTTTCTAATTCTAAACTGATGAGGCTGTTAGGTTGTTCGAAGTCAAAACTACTATCAATCAAAAAAACTCTTAAAGAATATGACTTAATTGATGAAGTTCAACAGTCTTCAAGTGAGAAAGGAAGACTAGCTAATAAGATTTATTTAGGGGAGTTGTCTTCTACCCCAGTAGGTAATTCAAACAGGCCTAGTGTTAAAAAAAGACTAGGGCAGGTTGAAAATGAAACGGCCCCCGTCTCACATTCAACCCCTAGTGAGACTGAAGTTAGTGAGACTAAATATAGTGAGACTGAATCTTTATTTATTGAGGATGAGGAAGAAAGGAATACTCAACCTATCTTGAGAAGAAAAGTAGAAAAGGTCACAAAATATGATCGAGATTATATTTGGGGATTGGTACAAGATCAATTTAGACGAGAGGGTTTTTCTGAAACAGCCAGTGAAATTGCTATGACTGATTTTGAGAGAGTCTATCAGTATGCTCTTGACAATGTTCACTTTGTTAGACGAGCGGAAGTACTTGCTGAATTTGTGTTTAATGGCTTGTATTCTGTTTGGAACAACCGTGTTAGAAAAGGAGGTGGTTAAATGTCGCCAATCGAGTGGGTATTAGTCATTCTTATTTTAATTTCAAGTGGTGTGACACTTTGGACATTGATAGTCGATCAGGAAGGGGTGATAAAGAAATGAGATTTATTGATTTATTTTCAGGTATCGGAGGCTTTCGACTTGGAATGGAAAGTGTCGGACACGAGTGTATTGGATTTTGTGAGATTGATAAATTTGCTAGGAAATCTTATAAGTCCATTTTTCAAACGGAAGGAGAAATTGAATTTCATGACATACGAGATGTTTCAGATGACGAATTTAAAAAACTTAGAGGGAAAGTCGATGTCATCTGTGGGGGATTCCCTTGTCAAGCATTTTCAATCGCAGGAAGACGATTGGGATTTGAAGATACTAGAGGCACTTTATTCTTTGAAATTGCTCGAGCGGCCAAACAAATCCAACCACGTTTTCTTTTTCTTGAAAATGTTAAAGGCCTACTCAATCACGATAAGGGACGGACGTTCACCACAATTCTTACCACACTTGATGAGTTGGGGTTTGATGTTGAGTGGCAGGTGCTTAACAGTAAGGATTTTGGCGTTCCCCAAAACAGAGAGAGGGTGTTTATTATCGGACATTCTAGAAAGAAAGGTACCAGACTCTTATTTCCTTTCAGACGAGAAGGTCAAGCAACTAACTCTGAGACTTTAAAGACATTAGGGAATTTGAATCCATCAAAAAGTGGAATGAGCGGTAAAGTTTATTATTCAGAAGGTCTTGCACCAACCTTAGTTCGTGGAAAAGGAGAAGGATTTAAAGTTGCGATTCCTTGTATGACACCAGATAGATTAGACAAAAGACAAAATGGTAGACGTTTCAAGGATAATCAAGAGCCAATGTTTACTTTAAATACTCAGGATCGCCATGGTATTGTCGTTGTTGGAGATTTACCAACTAGCTTTAAGGAGACCGGTCGCGTCTATGGAAGTGAGGGCTTATCTCCAACACTGACTACGATGCAAGGTGGAGATAAAATCCCCAAAATACTAATTCCAGAACCAATACAATTTCTAAAAGTACGGGAAGCAACGAAAAAAGGATATGCTCAAGCAGAGATTGGGGATTCAATCAATTTAGAAAGACCAAGTTCTCAGTATCGTCGTGGTAGAGTTGGAAAAGGTATAGCGAATACGTTAACAACTAGTGGGCAAATGGGAGTAGTAGTGGCTAGCTATGAAGGAGAAGATAAGCAAGTTTACCATGTTGCTGGTGTCTTAATTGATGGGCAATTTTACCGTCTCAGGATACGACGAATCACTCCTAAAGAGTGTTTTAGACTGCAGGGCTTTCCTGATTGGGCTTTTGAAGCTGCTAGAAAAGTCTCTAGTAATAGTCAGCTCTATAAACAAGCTGGTAATAGTGTAACCGTTCCTGTGATTGCCGCAATCGCAATGAAATTAAAAGAAATAGAGGAAAAAGATGAAAGCGTTAAATAAAGAGTCAATACTATATTGTGATGAATTAGAAACAGAATTACATGATGCAGAAATGATGCAGTTGGATGAACAAATATTTTTGATGCCCAATTATCCATGTGAGTTTGAAGTGAAATTTTTAGATTATTACCATAAAAAACACAATTACCCACTATTTTATGAATCCTATCTTCAAAACATTATGGAATTCCTTGAAAGTCAGGATATAAAGAACGGAGCTGATGCCTTTGTAGATGATAATCAGAATCTTGTTTTTGTTTTATATGGACAAGGCTATCGAGCCGAGGGAAAAGAGGGAATACTTACAACCCAAGTAACTGTAAAAGCTTATGATGAAGACAAGAAACCGATTAACTTCGCAAATTTATTAGATTCCTTAATCGTTTCAGAATATCAAATGGAACCGAATCTTTGGGAGGTCTCCCATGATTGATCTCTATCTAAGTAAAAATAGCCAAAGAAATCAACTTCTTTTAGACTTCTTCCAAAACTATGGCATCGAGGTATCTTGTCATTCAGTTTCTGAAATGACAAAGGATAAATTAATTGAGATGATGAGCTATTCTTCAGATTGTTTTGAGTTTTTATCTCCTAATTTATTACGATTTAAGAACCGTGATAACCTAAAATTAACAGATTTCATCGAAATGATATTAAAAAATCCTGAACTAACCATCAGACTTCCTCTTGCGGTTTCAAATAAGCGAGTTTATCCAAATCTGAATCTGGAGGAGGCTAGAGCTTTATTGCCAAGAGATACGAAACAATTGATTTACATGGTACAAACACATTATTTATCTAACTAAAGGAGAAGCAATATGGCTGAACGATTTTGGGAGAACTTGTCCATTATTTTGGCTGAAAGAAATATCAGCTGGATTGAGTTAACCAGAAAAATGTTTGCGGGAGAGTTTCACTATCCAAGTGAATTGAATCGTTTGTATCAAAAGATTCGCCACTATAAGATGGAACAACGAATGCCTCAAAGTCCATGGGTAGAAAGGATTGTGCAGGTATTAGATTTAGATTATGAAGATTTATTTCGGAGGTAACTATGAAAAGAATAATTCCAGTTTATATATTCCAACAAGTAAATGTCCTATTGGTATCTCTATACTTACTGAAATTTCTTTGTATCGGTGAGTTAACTATACTAGAGATTCTCTATGGTGCGTCACTCATTTCTTTTTTATGGATGTATGGCCAACGCAAACAAGCTCATAAGGTCAATATGAAAACTAGGATGAAATGGCTTGGTATTGGATTCATTAGCCTACTGATTATAAGTCTATGTTTTAGCCTAATCCATGCTCAAGGAACCACGAATCAAGCAAACTTAATTGGACTTCAACATCAAGTTCCTTGGTTTTCATTTTTATTGTTCTTAATCAATGCGAGTATGGTTGAAGAATTTCTGTATAGAGAAATTTTATGGAACTTGGTCAGAAAATTAGATATTCGAGTTGCGTTGACAAGTGTTTTATTTGCCTTAGCTCATCATCCAGGAACCATTCTAGCTTGGTGTTTGTATGTTTCACTTGGGATGTTTTTAGGGATGGTGCGCTATAAATCGGACTTATGGGGCAGTATAGGTCTACATTTGGTGTGGAACCTACTAGTTTATAGTTTGCTGCTTTTTTAGACCAAATTAGCTTGTTTTAGGGAAGTGAAATGCTAACGTTATGTAACAATGTTAGTCTTTTATTTCAAACTCTTTGATTAATATGAATTTAGCTCGACAGAAAAATAAGAAATGTGATAAAAATTTCAACTACTCTTATCTATAATAAAGCTACCTGTTCTTTGAA
>CAURMD010000048.1:0-8603 GCA_963525985.1 uncultured Streptococcus sp.
AGAGATTAAAAGATTACAATGAACTTGAAAAAGGAGATTACGTTGTTCACCATATCCATGGAATTGGTCAATATCTAGGGATTGAAACAATTGAAATCAAAGGGATTCACCGTGATTATGTCAGTGTTCAATACCAAAACGGGGATCAAATCTCTATCCCAGTGGAACAGATTCATCTACTTTCCAAATACGTTTCAAGTGACGGGAAAGCTCCTAAACTCAATAAATTAAATGACGGTCATTTCAAAAAAGCCAAGCAAAAAGTTAAGAACCAGGTAGAGGATATAGCTGACGATTTAATCAAACTTTATTCTGAGCGCAGCCAGTTGAAGGGTTTTGCTTTCTCAGTTGATGATGAGGATCAACATGCTTTTGATGATGCCTTCCCTTATGTTGAAACGGATGATCAACTTCGTAGTATTGAGGAAATCAAGAGAGATATGCAGGCTTCTCAGCCAATGGATCGACTTTTAGTTGGGGATGTTGGTTTTGGAAAGACTGAAGTTGCTATGCGTGCAGCCTTTAAGGCAGTCAATGATCACAAACAGGTTGTCGTTCTAGTTCCGACGACGGTTTTAGCGCAACAGCACTATACGAATTTTAAGGAACGATTCCAAAATTTTGCAGTTAATATTGATGTGTTGAGTCGCTTTAGAAGTAAAAAAGAGCAGACTGAAACACTTGAAAAATTGAAAAAGGGTCAAGTTGATATTTTGATTGGAACCCATCGTGTTTTGTCTAAAGATGTTGTGTTTGCTGATTTGGGCTTGATGATTATTGATGAGGAACAGCGATTTGGTGTCAAGCATAAGGAAACTTTGAAAGAACTGAAGAAACAAGTGGATGTCCTGACATTGACAGCAACGCCAATTCCTCGTACTCTTCACATGTCTATGCTGGGAATCAGAGATTTGTCTGTTATTGAAACTCCGCCGACTAATCGTTATCCAGTACAAACCTATGTTTTAGAAAAGAATGATAGTGTCATTCGTGATGCTGTCTTACGTGAAATGGAGCGTGGAGGTCAAGTTTACTATCTTTACAATAAAGTTGACACGATTGACCAGAAGGTTTCCGAATTACAGGAGTTGATTCCAGAGGCTTCGATTGGCTATGTTCATGGGCAAATGAGTGAGATTCAGTTGGAAAATACTCTATTAGACTTCATTGAAGGACAATACGATATTTTAGTAACGACTACCATTATTGAGACAGGGGTGGACATTCCAAATGCCAATACTTTATTTATTGAGAATGCGGATCATATGGGCTTGTCAACCTTGTATCAGTTAAGAGGAAGAGTCGGTCGTAGTAATCGTATTGCTTATGCCTATCTCATGTATCGTCCAGAAAAATCAATCAGTGAAGTCTCTGAGAAGAGATTAGAAGCGATTAAAGGATTTACAGAATTGGGATCCGGATTTAAGATTGCTATGCGAGATCTTTCGATTCGTGGAGCAGGGAATCTCCTAGGAAAATCCCAGTCTGGTTTCATTGATTCTGTTGGTTTTGAATTGTATTCGCAGTTATTAGAGGAAGCTATTGCTAAACGACATGGTAATGGGAATACAAGAACCAAAGGTAATACCGAATTGATTTTACAAATTGATGCTTATCTTCCTGATACTTATATTTCTGACCAACGACATAAGATTGAAATTTATAAAAAAATTCGTCAAATTGACAACCGTGTCAATTATGAAGAGTTACAAGAAGAGTTGATAGACCGTTTTGGAGAATACCCAGATGTAGTAGCCTATCTTTTAGAGATTGGTTTAGTCAAGTCATATTTGGACAAGGTCTTTGTTCAACGTGTGGAAAGAAAAGATAATAAAATTACAGTTCAATTTGAAAAAGTCACTCAACGACTGTTTTTAGCTCAAGATTATTTTAAAGCTTTATCCGCAACGAACTTAAAAGCAGGCATCGCTGAGAATAAGGGATTAATGGAGCTTGTATTTGATGTCCAAAATAAGAAAGATTATGAAATTTTAGAGGGTCTGCTGATTTTTGGAGAAAGTTTATTAGAGATAAAAGAGTCTAAGAAAGAAAATTCCATTTGATATTTTTCTTCTATAAAATAGATAAAAATGGTACAATAATAAGTTGAGGTAATAAGGATGAGATTAGACAAATATTTAAAAGTATCGCGAATTATCAAGCGTCGTACAGTCGCAAAAGAAGTAGCAGATAAAGGCAGAATCAAGGTGAATGGAATCTTGGCCAAAAGTTCAACGGATTTGAAAGTTAATGACCAAGTTGAAATTCGTTTTGGAAATAAGTTGCTACTTGTCAAAGTACTAGAGATGAAAGATAGTACAAAAAAAGAAGATGCAGCAGGCATGTATGAAATTATCAGTGAAACACGGGTAGAAGAAAATGTCTAAAAATATTGTACAATTGAATAATTCTTTTATTCAAAATGAACACCAACGTCGTCGCTACCTGATGAAAGAACGACAAAAACGGAATCGTTTTATGGGGTGGGTATTGATTTTGATTATGCTATTATTTATCTTACCAACTTTTAATTTAGCGCAGAGCTATCAACAATTACTCCAAAGACGTCAGCAATTAGCAGACTTGCAAACTCAGTATCAAACCTTGAGTGATGAAAAGGATAAGGAGACAGCATTTGCTACCAAGTTGAAAGATGAGGATTATGCTGCCAAATATACACGAGCGAAGTACTATTATTCTAAGTCGAGGGAAATAGTTTATACGATTCCTGACTTGCTTCAAAGGTGATAAAATGGAAAATTTATTAGACGTAATAGAGCAATTTTTGAGTTTGTCAGATGAAAAGCTGGAAGAATTGGCTGATAAAAATCAATTATTGCGTTTACAAGAAGAAAAGGAAAGGAAGAATGCGTAAATTCTTAATTATTTTGTTGCTACCAAGTTTTTTGACCATTTCAAAAGTTGTTAGTACAGAAAAAGAAGTCGTCTATACTTCGAAAGAAATTTATTACCTTTCACAATCTGACTTTGGTATTTATTTTAGAGAAAAGCTAAATTCTCCTATGGTTTATGGAGAAGTTCCTGTTTATGCAAATGAAGATTTAGTAGTGGAATCTGGAAAATTGACTCCTAAAACAAGTTTTCAAATAACTGAGTGGCGCTTAAATAAACAAGGAATTCCGGTATTTAAGCTATCAAATCATCAATTTATAGCTGCGGACAAACGATTTTTATATGATCAATCAGAGGTAACTCCAACAATAAAAAAAGTATGGTTAGAATCTGATTTTAAACTGTATAATAGTCCTTATGATTTAAAAGAAGTGAAATCATCCTTATCAGCTTATTCGCAAGTATCAATCGACAAGACCATGTTTGTAGAAGGAAGAGAATTTCTACATATTGATCAGGCTGGATGGGTAGCTAAAGAATCAACTTCTGAAGAAGATAATCGGATGAGTAAAGTTCAAGAAATGTTATCTGAAAAATATCAGAAAGATTCTTTCTCTATTTATGTTAAGCAACTGACTACTGGAAAAGAAGCTGGTATCAATCAAGATGAAAAGATGTATGCAGCCAGCGTTTTGAAACTCCCTTATCTCTATTATGCGCAAGAAAAAATAAATGAGGGTCTTTATCAGTTAGATACGACTGTAAAATACGTATCTGCAGTCAATGATTTTCCAGGTTCTTATAAACCAGAGGGAAGTGGTAGTCTTCCTAAAAAAGAGGATAATAAAGAATATTCTTTAAAGGATTTAATTACGAAAGTATCAAAAGAATCTGATAATGTAGCTCATAATATATTGGGTTATTACATTTCAAACCAATCTGATGCCACATTTAAATCTAAGATGTCTGCCATTATGGGAGATGATTGGGATCCAAAAGAAAAATTGATTTCTTCCAAGATGGCCGGGAAGGTCATGGAAGCTATTTATAATCAAAATGGATTTGTGCTAGAGTCTTTGACTAAAACAGATTTTGATAATGAGAGAATTGCCAAAGGTGTTTCTGTTAAAGTAGCTCATAAAATTGGAGATGCGGATGAATTTAAGCATGATACGGGTGTTGTCTATGCAGATTCTCCATTTATTCTTTCTATTTTCACTAAAAATTCTGATTATGATACGATTTCTAAGATAGCCAAGGATGTTTATGAGGTTCTAAAATGAGGGAACAAGATTTTTTAAATCATTTTCTCAAGAAGGGATATTTCAAAAAGCATGCTAAGGTGGTGCTAGCTCTTTCTGGTGGGTTAGATTCTATGTTTCTATTTAAGGTATTATCTACTTATCAAAAAGAGTTAGAAATTGAATTGATTCTAGCTCATGTGAATCATAAGCAGAGAGTAGAATCAGATTGGGAAGAAAAAGAATTAAGGAAGTTGGCTGCTGAAGCAGAGCTTCCTATTTATATCAGCAATTTTTCAGGAGAATTTTCAGAAGCGCGTGCTCGACATTTTCGTTATGATTTTTTTCAAGAGGTCATGAAAAAGACAGGTGCGACAGCCTTAGTCACTGCCCACCATGCGGATGATCAAGTGGAAACTATTTTAATGCGTTTGATTCGAGGTACTCGTTTGTGCTATCTATCAGGAATTAAGGAGAAGCAAATAGTCGGAGAGATAGAACTTATTCGTCCCTTCTTGCAATTTCAGAAAAAAGACTTTCCTCCAATTTTTCACTTTGAAGATACATCAAATAAGGACAATCATTATTTTCGCAATCGTATTCGAAATTCTTATTTACCAGAATTAGAAAAAGAAAATCCTCGATTTAGAGATGCAATCTTAAGTATCGGTAATGAAATTTTAGATTATGATTTGGCAATAGCTGAATTATCAAAGAATATTGATGTAGAAAATTTAGAGCAGCTATTGTCTTACTCTGAGTCGACACAAAGAGTTTTACTTCAAACTTATCTGAATCGTTTTCCAGATTTGAATCTTACAAAAGCTCAGTTTGCTGAAGTTCGGCAGATTTTAAAATCTAAAAGTCAGTATCGTCATCCGATTAAAAATGGTTATGAATTGATAAAAGAGTATCAACAGTTTCAGATTTGTAAAATCAGTCCGCAGGCTGATGAAAAGGAAGATGAATTTGTGTTACACTATAAAAATCAGGTAACTTATCAGGGATATTTATTTTCCTTTGGACTTCCTTTAGAAGGTGAATTAATTCAGCAGGTACCTGTTTCACGAGAAACATCAATACACATTCGTCATCGAAAAACAGGAGATTTTTTGATTCAAAATGGGCATAGAAAAAAACTCAGACGTCTATTTATTGATTTGAAAATCCCTATGGAAAAGCGGAAATCTGCTCTGATTATTGAGCAATTTGGTGAAATTGTCTCAATTTTGGGAATTGCGACCAGTAATTTGAGTAAAAACACGAAAAATGATATAATGAACACTGTACTTTATATAGAAAAAATAGATAGGTAAAAAATGTTAGAAAACGATATTAAAAAAATCCTCGTTTCACACGATGAAATTACAGAAGCGGCTAAAAAATTAGGTGCTCAACTCACTAAAGACTATGCAGGAAAAAATACAATCTTAGTTGGGATTTTAAAAGGATCTATTCCTTTTATGGCTGAATTGGTCAAAAATATTGATACACATATTGAAATGGACTTCATGATGGTTTCTAGCTATCATGGTGGAACAGCAAGTAGTGGTGTCATCAATATCAAGCAAGATGTGACTCAAGATATCAAAGGAAGACATGTTCTATTTGTAGAAGATATCATTGATACAGGTCAAACTTTGAAGAATTTGCGAGATATGTTTATTGCAAGAGAAGCAGCTTCTGTTAAGATTGCAACCTTGTTGGATAAACCAGAAGGACGTGTTGTAGAAATTGAGGCAGACTATACCTGCTTTACTATCCCAAATGAGTTTGTAGTAGGTTATGGTTTAGACTACAAAGAAAATTATCGTAATCTTCCTTATGTTGGAGTATTGAAAGAAGAAGTGTATTCAAATTAGAAAGAATAATTTTTAATGAAAAAACAAAATAATGGTTTAATTAAAAATCCTTTTCTATGGTTATTACTTATTTTTTTCCTAGTTACAGCTTATCAGTATTTTAGTACAGGTAGTGTTGCAGGGAAAAGTGAGCAAATTAATTATACAGAATTGGTAAAAGAAATTACCGATGACAATGTAAAAGAATTGACTTACCAACCAAATGGTAGTGTTATCGAAGTTTCGGGTGTCTATAAAAATCCTAAAATAAGTAAAGAAGAAACAGGCATTCAGTTCTTTTCTCCTGCTGCTACAACAGTAGAGAAATTTTCAAGTATTATTCTTCCTTCAGACACTACAGTATCAGAATTGCAAAAGCTTGCTTCTGACCATAAAGCGGAAGTAACTGTTAAACATGAAAGTTCAAGTGGTATGTGGATTAATATTCTTGTATCCATTGTGCCATTCGGTATTCTTTTCTTCTTCCTATTCTCTATGATGGGAAATATGGGAGGAAATAATAGCCGTAACCCAATGAGTTTTGGACGTAGTAAGGCTAAAGCCGCAAATAAAGAAGATATTAAAGTAAGATTTTCAGATGTTGCTGGAGCTGAAGAAGAAAAACAAGAACTAGTTGAAGTTGTTGAATTCTTAAAAGATCCAAAACGATTTACAAAACTTGGAGCCCGTATTCCAGCAGGTGTTCTTTTGGAGGGACCTCCAGGAACAGGTAAAACTTTGCTTGCTAAGGCAGTCGCCGGAGAAGCAGGTGTTCCATTCTTTAGTATCTCAGGTTCTGACTTTGTAGAAATGTTTGTCGGAGTTGGAGCTAGTCGTGTTCGTTCTCTTTTTGAAGATGCCAAAAAAGCAGCACCAGCTATCATCTTTATCGATGAAATTGATGCTGTTGGACGTCAACGTGGAGTCGGTCTTGGCGGAGGTAATGATGAACGTGAGCAAACCTTGAACCAACTTTTGATTGAGATGGATGGTTTTGAGGGAAATGAAGGGATTATCGTCATCGCTGCGACAAACCGTTCAGATGTACTTGACCCTGCCCTTCTGCGCCCAGGACGTTTTGATAGAAAAGTCTTGGTTGGTCGCCCTGATGTTAAAGGTCGTGAAGCAATCTTGAAAGTTCATGCTAAGAACAAGCCTTTAGCAGAAGATGTTGATTTGAAATTAGTTGCTCAACAAACTCCAGGTTTTGTTGGTGCTGATTTAGAGAATGTCTTGAATGAAGCGGCTTTAGTTGCTGCTCGTCGCAATAAATCGATAATTGATGCTTCAGATATTGATGAAGCAGAAGATAGAGTTATTGCTGGTCCTTCTAAGAAAGATAAGACAGTTTCACAAAAAGAACGTGAATTGGTTGCCTACCATGAGGCAGGACATACCATTGTTGGTCTAGTCTTATCGAATGCCCGCGTTGTCCATAAGGTTACAATTGTACCACGTGGCCGTGCAGGTGGTTATATGATTGCACTTCCTAAGGAAGATCAAATGCTTCTATCCAAAGAAGATATGAAAGAGCAACTGGCTGGCTTAATGGGTGGACGTGTAGCTGAAGAAATTATCTTTAATGTCCAAACTACAGGAGCTTCAAACGACTTTGAACAGGCGACACAAATGGCGCGTGCAATGGTTACAGAGTACGGTATGAGTGAAAAACTTGGCCCAGTACAATATGAAGGAAATCATGCCATGTTTGGTGCACAAAGCCCTCAAAAATCAATTTCAGAACAAACAGCTTATGAAATTGACGAAGAGGTTCGTTCATTGTTGAATGATGCACGAAATAAAGCTGCTGAAATTATTCAGTCAAATCGTGAAACTCACAAGTTGATTGCAGAAGCATTATTGAAATACGAAACATTGGATAGTACACAAATTAAATCTCTTTATGAAACAGGAAAGATGCCTGAAACCGTAGAAGAGGAATCTCATGCATTATCTTATGATGAAGTAAAGTCAAAAATGAATGACGAAAAATAACCCTGAGAGAGGCATGTCCTCTCTTTTTTGTGCAGTTTAGACGGTGTAGGGAACAGAATGGGGGAAATGGGACAAAAGTGTTTCTGAATCTGTTAAACTGTATCTAGAAAGGGGAACATAATGCTTAAAGAATTGTATAAAGAAGTCCAGGGAATTGTATATAAGAGTAGAAAGGAATATTACTTGCATTTATGGGAGCTATCGGATTGGGACCAAGAGGGGATGATTTGCTTACATGAATTGATTAGTAGAGAAGAAGGAATAATAGAAGATATTCCTCGTTTACGTAAATACTTCAAAACTAAATTCCGTAATCGCATTTTAGACCATATCCGTAAACAAGAAAGCCAGAAGCGTAGATATGATAAAGAACCTTATGAAGAAGTAGGTGAGATTAGTCATCGTATCAGTGAGGGAGGTCTCTGGATAGATGATTATTATCTCTTTCATGAGACACTAAGAGATTATAGAAACAAACAAAGTAAAGAGAAACAAGAAGAGTTAGAACGCGTCTTAAGACATGAACGTTTCCGAGGGCGTCAAAGAGTATTAAGAGACTTACGTATTGTGTTTAAGGAGTTTGATATCCGTACACACTAGGAAGCCATGCAAAAAAAATGAAAAAAGATAAAAAAAGGTGTTGACAAAGTTAGAAAAGTCGGTATAATAGTAA
>CAURMD010000049.1:0-8464 GCA_963525985.1 uncultured Streptococcus sp.
GGTAGGTCAAAGTCAGGTAAACGTAAAAAACCTTCTTATCGCTTAACAGTCTTTGAAGTTCATCATTCAAGGTCGAAAAAGTCGTTAAACCTCCACAAAATCCTGTTGCTAGAATAGCATAGACTTCCTTAGACTCCACATGATTGTAGAATAATCCAATTAAAAAACAACCTAGAAGATTGGCTATGAGCGTTCCGAGTGGCAATTTAGATGCTTGATTATAGCGGGAAAAGAAATACCGTACTAGGGCTCCGCAGCCACAAGCAATTGCAAGATAGACGATTACCATTTCTTCCTCCCTAAATAGTAAGCTAAAAGCAGTCCTCCACCGATGCTCAAAAGCAAATACAGAACTAAACTAAGATAACGCCCTGTATCAAGCAGTTTTACAGCATCAAGCATTAGACTGGAAAAAGTTGTCAGCCCCCCACAAAAGCCCGTCCCCAGTGCTAAAACAACGCCTTTACTGGTTCCCTTATAGACTAAATAGCCCTTAACAAGATACACCAAGCAGAAAATGCCCAGATAGTTGACAAGAAGGGTTCCCCAAGGAAAGTCAGGACTGGCTGGTAACCAAGTGGAAACTAGGTAGCGGACAAGTCCGCCTAACATAGCAGCTAGAAAAATCCCTAGCGGATAAAATTGTTCTTTTTTCATTTGATATTTTGATCCTGATAATCACGCGAACGTTTGAGTATGTCCGAAAAAGTCGAGACAATAGTCTCCTGATAGCGCTTGTCCTCTACACGACTTCTAACCTTTTCAAAAATAACCGCTTCTCTCTTAGTATCTAAAATCGGTTTCCCTGAAGCCTTCTTATAGGCAACTACACCCTCAACCAAATGCATTCGTTCTTCTAGAAGTTTAACAATTTGATCGTCGATTTGATCAATTTCTTGGCGAATAATATCTAAATCCATACAGTCTCCTCCTTTATTTGAATTATTGTATCAAAAAGCCACCAAATAGGCTAGTAAAATCCCAACTCTCGATAAGAAAAATGCACTGATTGATTACATCAGCGCACGTTTATGCTTATCCTACTTTAGCAGCCAATTCTTCTGCGAATTGTTCCAAGCGTTCAATGTCTTCTTCCTCGGCAGAAAGATCAACTTTAACACACTCTGAACCTTTTTCTGCTCCTGTTGACACAAAGACACGGTCAAAGTCATCAACAGCCTTACAGAATTCATCGTAGAAGGTGTCACCTGAACCAACCACTCCGTAGATTTTACCATTCAAGTTGAGATCTGCTAGGTCTTCGTAGAAGTCCATCATCTCATCTGGCAATTCACCATCACCATAAGTATAGGTCGCAACGATAGCGATGTCTGCTTCCAAGAAGTCTGAAGCGTCAACAGTTGTACATTCATCAACATCGACATCCAAGCCCAAGTCACGTAATTTGTCTGCTACAATATCTGCAATTTCTTCGGTATTACCGGTCATACTGGCAAATACAATTTTTGCTAATGCCATATCATCCTCCTCAATTTATCTTTCTCCATTATATCACATCTTTTTCATTTTAAAAATAAAAATTCTTGTGCTACAATGAAATGAGAAAGAATTGAGGTTATTTATGGAAATTTGCCATCAAATTTTAGAAAAAATCAAAGAATACGACACGATTATCATTCACCGTCATATGAAACCAGACCCTGATGCCTTGGGAAGTCAGGTGGGATTGAAAGCTCTTCTCAAACATCATTTCCCAGAAAAAACCATCAAAGCCGTTGGTTTTGATGAACCAACTCTAACTTGGATGGCTGAGATGGATCTTGTTGAAGATAGTGTCTACCAAGGGGCACTTGTTATCGTCTGTGATACGGCGAATACTGCTCGTATCGATGATAAGCGCTATAGTCAAGGTGATTTTCTCATTAAGATTGACCACCATCCAAATGATGATGTATATGGTGACCTATCTTGGGTGGATACTAGTTCAAGCAGCGCTAGTGAGATGATTACCCTATTTGCCCAAACAACCCAACTGGCCTTGTCAGATCGTGCTGCTGAGTTGCTCTTTGCAGGTATTGTTGGTGATACAGGTCGCTTCCTTTATCCTTCTACGACTGCACGGACTCTTCGCCTGGCTGCTTATTTGAGAGAACATAACTTTGACTTTGCGGCTCTCACTCGCAAAATGGACACTATGAGTTACAAAATTGCTAAACTTCAAGGCTACATCTACGACCATCTGGAAGTGGATGAAAATGGTGCTGCTCGCGTTATCCTGAGTCAAGAAGTCTTGAAACAATTCAATGTCACCGATGCTGAAACTGCAGCCATTGTCGGTGCACCTGGACGCATTGACAGTGTGAGTCTCTGGGGAATTTTTGTGGAACAGGCTGATGGCCACTACCGTGTCCGCTTACGCAGTAAAATCCATCCTATCAATGAAATCGCCAAAGAACATGATGGTGGAGGCCACCCTCTAGCAAGTGGTGCTAATTCCTATAGCCTAGAAGAAAACGAAATCATCTACCAAAAGTTAAAAAACTTGCTTAAAAACTGATAAAATACTTGCCAAACTTTTCAGAATCTGATAGACTAGTATGGTAACAATCTATGGCTCGCAAAGAGACCATGGCAGAAAGGAAATATTGCAAAATGAAAAAAGATATCCATCCAGAATATCGCCCAGTTGTCTTCATGGACACAACTACTGGTTACCAATTCCTTAGCGGTTCAACAAAACGCTCTAACGAAACAGTTGAGTTCGAAGGCGAAACTTACCCATTGATCCGTGTGGAAATTTCATCAGACTCACACCCATTCTACACTGGACGTCAAAAGTTCACTCAAGCAGATGGACGCGTGGATCGTTTCAACAAAAAATACGGTCTCAAGTAATGATAAAAAGACAGCTTCGGCTGTTCTTTTTTTGTTTCTTGCAATTAACTGCTGTTTTTATGTTCCAAACTCAAAAAAACTTTGCACTCTAGCTAGCCACACGATGGTTTCTAGAGTACAAAGTTTTTTCTTGCCTAAAAAGTATAAAAGATATATACTAGCTATATATCGTATAGATTGGAGATATGCCATGACGACATCACTTACTAAGCAATACAATTTTAAAATCAATGAATCATCAATGGAACAAGCTAGAGCTATCATCAAGGAAAAAGGAATGACTATGACGGATGCTATTAGTCTTTTTATCGAGCAGATTGTTCTCGAACAGGATTTGCCAATAAAAACTGCAGAAGATTTACACCGTGAACGATTGATTCAGGAGCTACAAGCCCAATCTGAACGCGCCTTAAGAGAATATGAATCCGGACAAGGAACTTCCCTAGATGACATGAGGCTACGATATGATTTATAAAGTGATTCTATCTACTGAAGTGAGTCAGGCAATTGACAGTATCCATAACTACATCAGCACTGTTCTTTTATCACCCCAGTCGGCTAAGAATACTGTAGCCAAAATTTTAGACGGCTTAAAAAGTTTAAATACCTTTCCTGAAGCTGGCTTTGATGCAGATGAAAAAATAGGACTAAAAATCAACAGTAAGTACCCAACAAGAGGAAAAATTATTGGGCAATATATCTTGCTTTACTTTATCGATCAAACCCAAAAAACTGTTTTTCTTTCCCACTTATTCCACACAAAAAGCGACTATGTTACCTTGCTACAAAGCAAAAATAATAAAAACTCAAAATCATCATTTTGATGTCAACTGCTCCCTTAATAGCCTTGTGATTATAAAGAATACAGTCTTCATTTTAACCAGAAAATCAAAAAACTTTGCACTCTCGATAGCCACACGATGGTTTCTAGAGAACAAAGTTTTTTTATTAGAGCAGATTTACTCTTCCTTATCTTGATTTTCAGTCCCTTACCAATAAAAAACTAAGCCTAGGACAATCTCCAAAGCTTAGTTTGATCTAGTTTCTTAATTTCCAGCGTAATATTTTTGGATTCCTTTAATAATGCCTTCAACTAACTTATCTTGGTATTGTTCACTACGGATTCGTTGGTTTTCTTCTGAATTATCCATATAACCCAACTCTAATAACACAGCAGGTTTCGCAGTCTCACGAAGAACAGCGAAGGTGGCTTGCAAAAGTCCAGCATCTCTAGCTCCTGTCTCGGTCAAGAGAGATGAATGAAGATCTGCTGCCAAACGATTACTTTCACTTATACGGTCTGGATTATTATGCCAGTACTGGTTAATCTTGCTCGGGTAACCTGCATCTTCCTTATAAGAATAAGTCTGTATTCCCAGATTCAGTGTTGTGTCATTCCCAGTAGCATTAAAATGAATACTAATAAAGAAGTCTGCATTCGTCTTATTTACCATACGAGAACGCTCCGTCACAAAGTCAACATCCACATCACTATTACGAGATGTTAAAACTGTATAGCCAAGTTCTTCTAAACGTTTCCGTAATTTACGAGAGACCTGTAAGTTCAAATCTTTTTCAGCTATTCCATAATAGTAAGCGCCCGAATCACGTCCACCATGCCCAGGATCTAGGAAGATAGTCTTACTATAGTGCCCCTTTTCAAATCCTTTTGGAAGTTCTTGCACCCATTTACCATTATCTTTGAAAAAATGACTACTTCCATCAATAGTATAAGTTCCAGTGACATAAACGCCATCTTCTTTAAGATAATACCAAGCTTTATAATCTTGATCATAAAGCCACTCTTTGTGAGCCATGTAGCCACCAGATTTTAGATAGTAAGAGCCAACCCATTGCTGTTCAGCATAGTGCCCACCTGACTTGAGATAAAACCAGCTAGAGTAGTTAGGATCGTACACCCATTCTTTATCTGCCATAGCCCCACTGGACTTCAGGTAATAATTTCCCTTCCAGGTATTAGCCATCATGACACCATTTTGATCAAATGCATACCATTTACCATTGATTTGACTCCATTGGTTAGACAGATATTTTCCTGAGCCATTGGCGTAGTACCACTTGTTAGCCATCTGATACCAGCTATTTTCAAGTAAGTAACCATTCTTATCAAATAGGTAGCCCTCATAGAGAGTATCTGTAAATTTGACACCCGTTTGACTATAATAAGTCCACTTCCCATCTTCTTTTACCCAACCAGTTTGTAGCTTAGACTCAGTAGGAAGAGTTGGCTTTGTCTCCTGCTTACTCGAACTAGGAGTCGTTGGCTGGTTTTCTGTAGCTGCTTGAGAATCACTTGCAGAGCTAGTAGTTGAACTACCGATAGAGTTATTCGTAGGATGACTAGCATCATTAGCTAGAACTGTTTGGCTAGTGAATCCAAGAAGAGCCAGAGCAAGAATCGTAAATTTCTTATATGATTTCATTTATTTAACCTTTCTAGGGGAATGGAATCCCTGTGTTATTGAGTTCTTTGACTTCCTTGATGAAAATAGATTTTCATTGCAGATTTACCCTCTGTATTATACACTAATATTAAATTTATTTTGGAGTGATAGAAAAGCTTCTCATCAGCCAGTCTACTTGTTCTGGTATTAGAGCTTTGACATCCTTTTCTGTACTTGGCCAAATCCATTTACCTTTCTCAAAACGTTTATAAAGTTGATTATCCCAGCAAAGAGCTTTAAAATAGTCTTTACGTCCACCACAAACGAGATTGTGTAACCTATATAGGAACAATAGATTGCGACATTAAAATATACTCCAATAATTTTACTTTCACTCCATAGTATACAGTGAGTTCCCTAGTCTGGAGATTTCGTTATTGGACGGTTACAGTATACAGGAGGCATTGCATCAATGCTAGATACATTGTTATGACGCGCTTACCTTATAAATCTCCTAGCAGACTTTCCTGCTAGGAGATTTTATGCTATGAGAGGTACTTGTTTAAGCTTTGAAAATCGGACTTATCATCTGATAATTATCAAATAATCTACCAATTAAGCTTCTTCGTCTTCTTTACGACGACGGCCTGCAAGACCAAGACCAAGTAATGCACTTGCGGCAGCTGCTACCATAGCTACAGTAGAATCTGCTGTACCTGTATTTGGTAATTCTTTAGCTGCTTTACGCGCATTTGCTGCTGCTTCTTGGCTAGCATTAGCTGCTGCTTGAGTTGTAGCTGGAGCTACAGCTGGTGTTTGAGCAGCTTGGTCATTAGCTGGAGTTGCATGATTAGTTGCTGGAGCAACTTCCGCCATGAAGTCTTCGATACGTTTCACCATTGCATCCACTTCTGCTTGACTTGCGTCTGCATTGACAAATACTTTCTTAGCGTCTGCTAATAAGTCATTCGCTTCTTTTGCAGTTTCTGCATCAAGCTTAGCTGATTCTTTAATGATCAATTCATCTAATTGATGGATAGCACCTTCTAACTTAGCTTTATTCACTTTTGCATCAGTGTTATTAGCTGCGTTATTGCCAGAATTTCCATCATTCCCACCATTATATGAAGGTATCACATCTTTATTTTTTTGTGGAGTAACTTCAACTGGAACATTTACAGTTGTTTCTTTTCCACCTGGTAGTCTTAATGTTACCTTAGCAAACTTTCTACCTAGTGTAGTTGTATCAGGTAAGTCAATATTCATCACTGTAACTGTTTCTGGTAAGTTCAGTTTTGAAATAATATCAGCTTGACTAATTACTTTTCCACGTTCAACTGTTACGACTCCAGTAACAGATGCTTGTAAGGCAGTTTCAATATCTAATGCTGGTCTATCAAATACTAATGCATCTTGATCAATTTGGTATAAGAATGGTCTTAAAGCTTTTTCAATACCCTCGATACTTGTTGCTTTATCGATTGCATCCTTAGCTGCTTTTGCTTCTTCACGTGCCAATGCTTTCGCCTTAGCTTTTTCTTCAGGAGTTAAATCTGTTCTTGCATCAATTTCTTTTTCTTTGTCAGCTAATCTTTCTTCAATAGATTTCTTAGCCTCTTCTTTTGCACCTAATGGGTTTACTTTTGCAATTTTATCTAACCCATTGTCTAAAACTTTTTTGATGTCATCTGAAGTTGTTGCTTTATCAATTGCATTTTTCGTTGCTTCTGCTTCTTCTCTGGCCGCTTTTTTAGCTGCTTCTTTTTCTTCTGGCAATAAGTCTGTTCTTGCATCGATTGCTTTTTCTTTTGCTGCTAATGCTTCATCTATTGCTTTCTTAGCTGTTTCTTTACCGCCGATTGGATTTATCTTTTTGATATCATCTTTACCAGTTTCAGTTTTTGCTGACGCATCATCATGCGTTTTAGCTTTTTCGATTGCTTCGATTGCTTTCTTAGCTTCTTCTGCAACTTTTGCTTTTGCTTTTGCCTTTTCATCATCTGTCAAATCAGTTCTTGCATCGATTGCTTTTTCTTTCGCTGCTTTCTCTGCTTCAATTTCTGCTTTCTCTGCTTCTTTTTCTATTGCTAATTTTCCTGATTCTTTAGCTGATGCAACTTCTTCTGTTGTTTTTGCTTTGTCAATTGCATCAATTGCATTCTTAGCTTCTTCTGCAATTTTCGCTTTAGCTTCTGCTTTTTGAGCATCTGTCAAATCTGGATTTGAATCAATTGCTTTTTCTTTCGCTGCTTTTGTTTCTTCGATTTCTGCTTTTGCTTTATCTTTTCCGACTGGATTTACTTCTGATACAGCTTTTGTTCCTTCAGCTTGTTTCGCATCTACTGCAGCTTGATCTGTTGCTGCAATGATTGCGTTCGCTGCATCGATTGCTGCTTTAGCAACTTTTGCTTTTGCTTCTGCTTTTTCTTTAGCCGATAACTTATCATTCTTATCAATTTCAGCAAGTTTAGCTTCTGTTGCTTTTTGAATTGCGTCTAAAGCTTTTTCTTTTCCTACTGGATTCACTGCTGTTACTGCTGTTGTTCCAGCATTTTTTGCATTATCTACTGCTTCTTGATTTTGTGCATCATTAATTGCTTTCTTAGCTTCATCAGCTGCTTTTTTAGCGGCTTCTTTAGCTGCTTGTTTTTCTGCATCTGAAAGTTTGTCATTAGCTTCGATTGCTTTTTCTTTTGCTGCTAATGCTTTATCAATTTCTGCTAGTGCTTTTTCTTTCCCTACTGGATTCACTGCTGCTACTGCCGTAGTTCCTGTTGTTTGCGCACTATCTACTGCTGTTTGATCTGTTGCTGCAATGATTGCGTTCGCTGCATCGATTGCTGCTTTAGCAACTTTTGCTTTTGCTTCTGCTTTTTCTTTAGCCGATAACTTATCATTCTTATCAATTTCAGCAAGTTTAGCTTCTGTTGCTTTTTGAATTGCGTCTAAAGCTTTTTCTTTTCCTACTGGATTCACTGCTGTTACTGCTTTAATTCCAGTTGTCTTCGCTCCTTCTACTGTTGCCTGATCTGTTGCTGCATCAATTGCTTTCTCAGCTGCATCCGCCGCTTTCGCTATTGCTTCATTCCCTGCTCGTTTTTCATCGTCAGAAAGTTTATCATTAGCATTGATTGCTTTTTCTTTCGCTGCTTTCGCTGCTTCGATTTCTGCTTTCGCTGCTTCTTTTTCAATTGCTAATTTAC
>CAURMD010000050.1:0-7923 GCA_963525985.1 uncultured Streptococcus sp.
ATGATGCGAATGCCCGCGTCCCGAAGATCATGTAGCCATTGCTTCATCTCTGGCGTCCCGTCAGGGTTGTTCCAAGCAATGAGGGTATTGTCCAAATCGACCAAAACAGCCTTGATTCCATGCGCCTGCAGGCTTGGGACTGTCAGATCATAGACTGCTTCCACAGCAAAATCTGGCATGTAGTTTTCAATCGCCATTCTGGCTCCTTCTCTTTTATTTTCTAGTAATTTTCTTCAGCCATTGAGATAAGGCCGCCCATAAAATCAAGCTAGCCATTAAGATATAAATCCAAGCATTTGGCTCTTCTGTAAATGGTAGAGGAACATTCATTCCGAAGAAACCTGTAATAACCGCAAGTACTGCTAGTAAGACGGAGATAATAGTCAAAATTGACAAACTATCATTCAAGTTATTGTTTAGGATGTTGTTGTAAGAAGCTGAGAGTTGTTGCAAGACTTGAGAAATCAAGTCTGTCATAGACACCAACTGATGGGCTTCAATCATGGCATCATCAAACTGCTCTCGTTCGACATCATTAAATCTCCGATAAAGAGCATGGCCCTGGATATGTTCCAAGAGGAGTCGATTTTGTTTTGCTGCTGCTGTCAAGTAAACCATACCAGTCTCCAAGTCAGAGAGGGCGAAGAGATTTTTCTTTGTTGTAGTTTGACGTAGCAAGGCACTAATTTCGTCCTTACTTTTATCCATCTCTTCAATGACAGGATAATAAGCGTTACTGATAATCTCTAAACCAGCAAAGAGAAACTTGTAAATAGAAAGCGACTCATGGCTATCCAGATAAGCTGACATCTGATCAATGACATAAGCATTCTTATGGTTGCTGATGGTAATCATTCGTTGTCTTTCGACGATAAAGGTCATGGGAATCGCTTCATAATATTCTTTGTCTTTTTCTAAATCAAGAACATTATAAATAAAGGTCACAGTCCCATTTTCACGGTGATAATCCATGTGAGCGCGTTCATTTCTATCCAGTGCGTATTCAATCGTTTCCTTGTCCAAACCGTAGATTTCAGAAAGGTCCTCTAGTTTTTTCAACTTGTCCAAATCTAGGTTAATCCAGGTACAACCATTACCCAACTGTTTTTCTAAAAACATCTTCTCTCCTTTATTAAACTCTTTCTATTGTACCATAAATTACTTAAAATAACAGGTCTAGTCTGTGCGTGAGAAATTGCTAACAACCGTGATATTTCGGTTAGGGACAAAGTGAAGGGCTTGCTCCTCGCTACGAAGCTGGGTCGTACGAATACCGACACTAACCACCTTGCCTGATACAGTAATGGGGCCATTTGTCAGAACGACCTCATCTCCCACATCCAGTTGATGTTCAAAGAGGATGAAAAAACCATTGATGACATCAGATAGAAAGCCTTGGGCTCCCATCCCAATCGCCACCCCAGCAATACCAGCTCCAGCAAGCAAACTAGAAACTGGCAAACCTAAAATCGACAAAATGCAGTAGAGTAAAAAGAAATATAGCGTATAATTAAACACATTTTCTAGTAAACGCGAAATAGTCTTTTGGCGCCCGACATCATGACGAGACATTTTTAGAGAAGGTTTGACAATTCTCTGCACCATGGTATGAAGCATTTTTTTAGCAATATAAAATACAATCAAAAGCAGTAAAAGAGAAATGACCTTGGTGAGAATATTCTCGATAATGGTTGTCACATCTAACTTTTCAATATAAGCTTGAATAAATTTTTGCATATAAAACTCCTTTATTTCATTATACCATATTTTCATAAAGTGTCATTCTCCATAAATATTCAAAAATAATTTCAAAAATAGACAGAAAATTCTTGATTTTAATTCATATTTATACTATAATCATAAACATTACACAACAAAGGAGATTGTTATGAAAAAATTTATTCATGCTTGGAATAAGGCAAGCCTAATCAAACGTATCTTGATTGGCATGCTTATTGGAGGAACCCTAGGACTGACACTTCCTAACGTTTCAGGAATTGGCCTGCTAGGAGATCTCTTTGTTGGTGGCCTTAAAGCCATCGCACCGATTCTGGTCTTTGCCCTCGTTGCCAATGCCCTTTCCCAACATCAAAAGGGACAAGATAGCAATATGAAAACCGTTATCTTCCTTTACTTGGTGGGAACCTTTGCCGCTGCCCTTATCGCTGTACTAGCAAGTTTCATCGTACCTGTTGAAATTACCTTAAATAGCGCTAATACCGATATTGCTCCACCAGATGGGATTGGACAAGTCCTCAGCAACCTCTTGCTCAAACTTGTTGACAATCCAGTTAATGCCCTTGTCACTGCCAACTACATCGGTATCCTCTCATGGGCAGTGATTTTCGGGATTGCCATGAGAGAGGCCAGCAAAAATAGTAAAGAATTGCTGAAAACCATGGCTGATGTGACTTCTAAGATTGTCGAATGGATCATCAACCTAGCTCCATTTGGTATCCTTGGTCTTGTCTTCAAAACCATCTCTGATAAGGGAATCGGAAGCCTAGCCAACTACGGAATCTTACTTGCCCTCTTGGTGACAACCATGTTCTTTGTGGCCTTAGTAGTCAATCCATTGATTGCTTTCCTCTTTATGAAGAGAAACCCTTATCCCCTCGTTTGGAAATGTTTGCGTGTCAGCGGTGTGACAGCCTTCTTTACTCGTAGTTCTGCTGCCAACATCCCTGTCAACATGAAACTTTGCCACGACCTTGGACTGGATCCAGATACCTATTCTGTTTCTATCCCACTTGGTTCTACTATCAACATGGCCGGAGCAGCGATTACTATTAACATTTTGACCCTTGCTGCAGTTAACACTCTTGGAATCCCTGTTGACTTTGCGACAGCCTTTGTCCTCAGTGTAGTAGCAGCTATCTCAGCCTGTGGTGCTTCTGGTATTGCGGGAGGTTCCCTCCTTCTTATCCCAGTTGCTTGTAGCCTTTTCGGTATTTCTAACGATATTGCCATGCAAGTTGTCGGAGTTGGTTTTGTGATTGGGGTCATCCAAGACTCATGTGAAACAGCCCTCAACTCTTCTACAGATGTCCTCTTTACCGCCGTTGCCGAATACGCAGCAGCCCGTAAAAAATAACTCATAAAGGCAAGCCTCTCAGGTCTTGTCTTTTACGCTTTTATTCTAACTTATTAGGAAATTCTTATGTCTATTAGCCAACGTACGACCAAGCTCATCTTAGCTACCTGTCTTGCCTGCCTTCTTGCTTATTTTCTCAATCTCTCCTCAGCAGTTTCAGCTGGAATCATCGCCCTCTTGAGCCTATCTGATACCCGTAGAAGTACCTTAAAACTGGCCCGCAATCGCCTCTTTTCCATGCTTCTAGCTCTGGTTATCGGAGTTCTGGCTTTTCACTTGAGCGGATTTCATATCTGGAGCCTTGGCCTCTACCTAGCCCTTTATGTGCCTCTAGCCTACAAGATGGGCTGGGAAATTGGCATCACACCAAGCACTGTTTTGGTTAGCCATCTCTTGGTGCAAGAGTCAACCTCTCCAGACCTCCTAGTCAACGAATTCCTTCTCTTTGCTATCGGTACAGGATTTGCCTTGCTTGTTAATCTCTATATGCCTTCACGAGAGGAGGAAATCCAGCACTACCACACATTGGTAGAAGAAAAGTTAAAAGATATTCTCCAGCGCTTCAAATATTATTTATCCAGAGGAGATGGACGCAACCGAGCACAGCTGGTGGAAGAATTAGACACTCTTTTGGAAGAAGCCCTCAGACTGGTTTATTTGGATCACTCAGACCACCTCTTTCACCAGACTGATTACCATATCCACTACTTTGAGATGAGACAGCGACAAAGTCGTATCCTGCGAAATATGGCCCAGCAAATCAACACCTGTCACCTAGCTGCCAGTGAAAGTCTGATTTTGGCCCAACTCTTTTCAAAAATTGCAGGTCAATTGAGCCAGACCAATCCTGCTTCTGATTTACTAGATGAAATTGAACGTTATCTGGAAGTCTTCCGTAATCGCAGTCTGCCCAAGACAAGAGAAGAATTTGAAACTCGCGCCACCCTTCTTCAACTCCTACGTGAAGCCAAAACCTTCATCCAAGTAAAAGTTGATTTTTACCAAAAATATGGACAGTAATACTCTTCGAAAATCTCTTCAAACTACGTCAGCGTCGCCTTACCGTATATAGGTTACTGACTTCGTCAGTTCTATCCACAACCTCAAAACGGTGTTTTGAGCTGACTTCGTCAGTTCTATCTGCAACCTCAAAACGGTGTTTTTGGCAGCTTACGGCTAGCTTCCTAGTTTGCTCTTTGATTTTCATTGAGTATAAAAAAGAAAACTTCAGACCAATCACAAAAGGTGAATATCTGAAGTTTTCTTTTATTTATAAGTTATCACCATAAAGGTTAATAGTAAAACGAATAAGGCCAAACTCACCAATAAAGTGAGAACCTTTACCAAGGTGTTGCTCTGCCAGTAGCTTGGTTTACCAATATTACTAGTGGCATCCATGGAAAAGAGTTGATTTTGACGGGGTTGTATGGTCACCAATACAATCAAAGCAAGAGATAGGATAATAGCTAAAACAATCAGTATTTCAATCATAGGCCTACCTCAAAATCCCCAGCAAAGTAAAGAGCAAACCAATCAGAATCATCAAACCCAGTAAGAGTGAAAAAGTTTTACTAATCTTTTCCCCTCGGGTTTCTTTTTCCTTCTTGATGGGTTTTTGTTTCAACTCTTCCATGCGACCTTCAACGTCTTTGTAAAATAAATCTTCCTCTGACATATTAGCCTCCTAAAACAGTTTGCATGGTTTCCTGATACCGCACCAAGTCAACATAATTTGCATGTTGGCCTTGCTTTCCAAGTGCCTGACGCATTTGTTCAACATCTGAAAGGGCCAGTTTAATGGTCTCAACCAAAGCAGAAACTTCACTACTTTCAAATAGATGATCAGGAGCGATATAGAGTCTATTGTGCACTGTCTGATTAAATCCAAGAATCAAGAGATTGTGCTCAAAGGCCTGACGCACCGCCTGCAACAACTCATTACTGTGGTTTATATCCAAGTAAATATCCGACAATTGATACAGTTCCTGAATCTTCTGTGGACTAGCGTTCTGGTAAAGGACCACATTAGGATAGCGAAGCATATCTAAGAGCTTAGAAGACATCTCTGTCACCGCTGCAATACGGAAGGTAACATCAGGCAAGGCTTCTACAATCGTTTCTACTTGCTCAATCTGATCTGAATTAGTCAAGATTAAGGCATCTCGTCTTAGGAAATTATCGCGTTTGAACTGGTAATGGTAACCCAAGTGCACAAACTGATCATGGTATTTCTCGTCAGTCAACTCCAAAGCGCGCTCATAAGTCGCCTTGTTAGGAATGATAATCTTCTTAGTACGCACATCATCATTTTCCAAAATCAACTGCATATTGCCTGGAATGACATCATAGAGAGGTTCCTGCCAAACCAAAACATCTGAGCCAGACTTATCTGGATGATGGAAGGAAACCAAGAAAGGAGTCGCTAGAGTATTAAAGATAAGCTGACTTGTATCTATTTCCAAATCTTGCAAAAAGAAGGTGATAAATTCAACCTTATTTGCAAAGTAACGCATGGACTGACCAGGCAAAGTCAATAAGATATCACCTGTCACATGGTTTTCAAGTAAAACTTGTTGATCATTGACATCTTGGTAAACTGTCATAATCGGCTCACTATCTGCGCTATAGGTGGTTGTAGCAAAGCAAGCACCATAGCGATTATAATGGTCAACCTGGCGTACTCGACCTTCTAAATCTTTCCAATCTACCTGTTTAACCAAGCGAGCCTGCAAACCATCTGCATAATGAATGATAGCCCTCTCCTGTGTCATATCCTCAATACGAGCAGACTGATTATTTCCTGAAATTTCCCAAAAAGCTGGAACAGGGACTTGGTTAAAATAGAGAGGTTTTCCATCCTCGTAGCCTAGATAATAGGTAAAAGGAGAAACCAGACCATCAGGCAGAAAACCATCTGCATCGATGACCACTCCAAGTTGAGAAAGACCAGTAGCTACTAGACTTTCATGTAAATCTCGACTTTCCTGACTATAACGATCATAAAGTTCAATCATGGAGCACCTCCTCTACTGTTTTCTTCCACTTTTCTAAAATTTCTTTGGTTAAGAAGCCTTCTGCAATCTGGTAAGAATGGGCCCGCATAGCTTCCAAACGATTTTCTTGATACAATTGACAAATCTTAGCTGCGTAAGCTTGCTTGATTTGGTCTTCTACGTGGTCTGATGAACTTGGAATCAAATAACCATTTTTCCCATCTTCTATAAAGGTCTGATTGCCATAAGGCACATCAAAACCGATTAGTGGTAAACCTGAACCAATAGCTTCCATCAAGGTCAAACCAAATCCTTCACTGGTAGAAGCTGTCAAGTAGACCTCATACTGGCTATAAATCTGCGAAAGTTCCGCATGCCCCTTGAGCTGGATATAATTCTCAGCCTGATGATTTGCAATAATGTCTCGAAGCAGAGAATCTTCTCCACCGCTACCATAAATATCGAAGGTTAGTTCAGGTATTTCCTTATGCGCCTCAATGACTGCCTTGACCAACCAGTCAATGTGTTTTTCTTTGGCAAGACGTGAAGCCGTAATCAATGAAAAGGGCTTACGTCCTTGACTTGACTCAGTTAATGCATCAATACTTCCTACAGGAATAGTAACAATCTTTGGTTGATGCTGAGTGTATTTGGCAAATTGCTCTTGCAGAACTTCTCTCTGTCTATCAGTGGATACAATAAAGAAATCAACCTTATCTGCATTGGTAAACTGATAGTCGTAATAGTTATTCCAAAGGATATAATCCTCGTTTGTAGCATTTTCACTATAATGCTCCGCATGAACAACTACCGCCAGATGAGCCGCCTGTACTTCCTCAAAAACAACCTGTCCAATGCCTGTCTCTCTATCAAGAATGACCAAATCAGACTTGTTCAAATTCAATGATTTCATAAAGGCACGCATAAAGGCTTGCTTCCCATAAAAAATCTTATCCTTGAAACGATAAACTTCTTCCTTCCCTTGATTCATCAAGATATCATAGGCTGGAGTTCCGTCTTCATTATAGAAAGTTCTTTGGTATAGGACTGCAACATTGTCCTTGGGAGCAAAGTATTCGCTACAATAACGCGTATAAGAAAAGTAATCCTTACGAATCAGTTTTCCTTTAAAAACATACTCTGCATGTTGAACCAAGTCCTTGTTCTCATCCACCAAATAACAGGTGATAAACTTATCTTGGTCAGAAAAGAAGACACGTAAAACCTTGCCATTTTTTTCTCTGTGACTTTCTTCACCACCAAAGTAAGCCAAGACATCATCCACTGTCACGCTAGTCGGCGCAATCTTGATATCTGTGAAATGATTATAAAGCCAGATAACTTGATCATCATCAAAACCAATATTGTCTGTTAAGTGCTGAATATTATCGGCTAAAATCATATCTGTAAAGATAAACTTAGAGGACAGATTTAATTTCCGAAAAACACCAGCACGATAGGCTTGTGCGTATTCAACACCGCTACTAGCCCATCCAAGTCCTAAATTTATATTGTAAATTGTCATATTTTCCTCTTTTTATGGGAAATGAGTCATAATCTCACCCTTAGGAGTGACTTCAACCAAGCCCATCAGGAGATTACGAACCATATCCGCATGAATCTGTTCTTTCATAGTTTCAAAGCCTGCATAGGCTTCTTGATAGTACTCTACGATTGGATTTTTCTGACTATTAGATTGACCACCGATAGCCATTGTTAATTGCTGAAGATAATCTACCTGCTCAACCCAATTGTCATCAACGGCTTTAAGCAGCGAGAGGCGTAAAAACTGTTCATACAAGCCATGTTGCTCAAGCAATTCTTTCTTTTCAGAAA
>CAURMD010000051.1:0-7359 GCA_963525985.1 uncultured Streptococcus sp.
AGTTAGAGGCTATCCTTCCTCGCTATTTTAGTCGAGTATCCAAGTCAACTATCGCAAATATTCGTCAGGTTTACTCGGTGGACAAGTCCTTTTCAGGAACGGGCACCATTTCCTTTTATCAGACCCACAAGGAGGTTCATGTCTCACGACATTACCAATCCCTCCTAAAAGAAAATCTAAGAAACATGAGGTAAGAACATGAAAAAGAAAGCATTTGGTATTGTGTTGCTAGTATTGGCAGCTTTAATATTATTACAAGGAAATTTTGGAATCCCTTCATTCGGTGGGCAAATTTGGCCCTTGCTTGGTATTGCATTTTTTGCCTATCAATCAGTTGGAGCTTTGTTGCGTCGTCACTTAACTTCAGCCTCTTTTACAGCTCTAGTAGCCTTAATGATTGCTAACCACTTTTATGGCATTTTACCAATTCCCACTCAGTCATTGTTCTGGGCAAGTATTTTAATCGTAATGGGTGTCAGCGTACTCACTCATTCTAACAGAACTTGGAATGGAAAAAAATGGTGGTATGATGGTGAAAAGACCATTCTTACAGATAAGGAAGTCGCTTTTGGGACTGGGACTTTCTACAAGCAAGACCAAGAATTGGTAGAAGACCAAGTTGAAGTTGGTTTTGGCAATGCCAAGATATATTATGACAATGCAGAGATGTTAGGTGATAGCGCAACACTGAAAGTTGAAGTTGGTTTTGGCAATGCAGTTATCTATGTTCCTCAACATTGGGGAGTTGATTTAAAGGTAGAAACTTTCTGTGGTGTAGCCAAGGCAGATACTCCTCTAGCGCCAACCAGCAAAACCTTGATTATCCGTGGAGATGTGGCTTTTGGGAAGTTGGGGATTGTCTACGTTAAATAAAAAAATCTTCCAATTCCCTTGCAAAAATGAAGAAAGTGTGATAACATAGTACGGTATGTGGTGCTAGCACATCCGCTATATTAGATCTAATAGGAGGAAAACACAAATGGCTAAAGTATGTTACTTTACAGGTCGTAAGACTGTATCAGGAAACAACCGTTCACACGCGATGAACCAAACAAAACGTGCCGTAAAACCAAACCTTCAAAAAGTTACTGTTCTTATCGATGGTAAACCTAAAAAAGTTTGGGCTTCAGCTCGTGCTTTGAAATCAGGTAAAGTTGAACGCGTTTAATAATAAAAGTAAGGAGACCTTAGGGTCTTTTTTCTTTTACTGTAGATATAAAATCATTTGAAAAATAGAGTAAATATCCGCTGATACAGTATTCTGCTTTTACACTTGGGCTGAAATATGATAAAATAGAGTATCAACTAGTTGAGGTAAAAAGGATGACTGTAAAAATTAATACAAAAGATGGTCAAATCGAACTAACAGATGAAGTGATTGCAACCGTCGTAGGTGGAGCAGCAACTGAGATTTTTGGTGTGGTCGGTATGGCTAGTAAAAATGCCCTCAAAGATAATTTCCAAGCCCTTCTAGGTAAGGAAAATTATTCTAAAGGTGTCGTCGTAAAGGCGGCCGAAGATGGCAGTATTGCAGTTGATGTATATACCGTGTTGAGCTACGGAACAAAGATTAGCGAAGTGTCGAAAAACATTCAAGAGCGTGTTCGTTTTAGCTTGGAAAACCAGCTTGGAATTACTGCTCAGACTGTAAATGTCTACATTCAAAATATCAAAGTTGTAGGAGAATAACCGTGTCAAAAATTACTACTAGCTTATTTCAAGAAATGGTGCAGGCTGCATCAACTCGCTTGAATAAGCAAGCTGAATATGTCAATTCATTAAACGTCTTCCCAGTTCCAGATGGAGATACTGGAACAAACATGGGAATGACCATTGAAAATGGAGCTAAGGAAGTTGCAGACAAGCCAGCTTCTACAGTTGGCGAGGTAGCGAGCATTCTTGCCAAAGGTCTTTTGATGGGTGCGCGTGGGAACTCAGGAGTTATTACGTCTCAGCTTTTCCGTGGATTTTCACAAGCCATCAAGGATAAAGACGAGTTAACAGGTCAAGACTTGGCCCTTGCTTTCCAATCAGGTGTGGAAGTTGCTTATAAGGCCGTTATGAAACCAGTTGAAGGAACGATTTTGACAGTTTCTCGTGGTGCTGCTATCGGTGCTAAGAAAAAGGCTGAGCAAACAGATGATGCTGTTGAAGTCATGCGCGCAGCCTTGGAAGGTGCTAAAACAGCTCTAGCTAAAACGCCAGACATGCTTCCAGTATTGAAAGAAGTTGGCGTTGTGGACTCAGGTGGTCAAGGACTGGTCTTCATCTACGAAGGTTTCCTTTCAGCCCTTACTGGCGAATATATTGCATCTGAGGACTTTGTAGCCACTCCTGCTAATATGAGTGAAATGATCAATGCGGAGCACCACAAGTCTGTGGCTGGTCACGTAGCGACTGAGGACATCACCTTTGGTTACTGTACTGAAATCATGGTAGCTCTTAAGCAAGGTCCAACCTATGCCAAAGATTTTGACTACGACGAGTTTCGTAACTACTTGAATGAGCTTGGGGATTCTCTCCTTGTTGTTAACGATGATGAAATTGTCAAAGTCCATGTCCATACAGAAGATCCAGGACTTGTTATGCAAGAAGGTCTCAAATATGGTAGCTTGGTCAAGGTAAAAGTTGACAATATGCGTAACCAACACGAAGCACAGGTTGAGAAAGAAGCTGCTCAAGTTAGCAAACCAGCTGAAGAAAAAGAGTATGCTTTGATTGCTGTGGTGGCTGGTAAAGGTCTAGCAGATATCTTCCGTTCTCAAGGTGTGGATTATGTTATCGAAGGCGGTCAAACCATGAACCCTTCAACAGAAGACTTTATCAAGGCTGTTGAACAGGTCAACGCTCGTAACATCATCTTCCTGCCAAACAACAAAAATATCTTCATGGCAGCTCAATCTGCAGCAGAAGTTTTGGAGCAACCAGCAGTAGTGGTAGAGGCTCGTACTCTTCCTCAAGGTTTGACAAGTCTTCTTGCCTTTGATCCAAGCAAGTCCATCCAAGAAAACCAAGAGCGTATGACAGCTGCTCTTAGCGATGTCGTTAGCGGAAGCGTCACAACAGCTGTTCGTGATACAACCATTGATGGCTTAGAAATCCATGAAAATGATAATCTTGGTATGGTGGATGGGAAAATTCTCGTGTCAAACCCTGACATGCACCAAACCTTGACTGAAACATTGAAACATATGTTGGATGAAGATAGTGAAATTGTAACATTCTATGTCGGTGAAGACGGAAGCGAAGAACTTGCTAATGAAATTGCTCAAGAAATCGCAGAAGAATTCGAAGACGTTGAAGTCGAGATTCACCAAGGCCAACAACCAGTTTACCCATACCTATTTAGTGTGGAATAAGATTAATGAAGGACTGAGAAATCAGTTCTTTTTTTCTTTTTTGAATAATGAAATCGGTATCTTTTTAATAAAAACAAAAATAACATTCATAAATAAACGTTAAAATAGAAAATTCAGAAAATTTCTTCTTTTCTCTTGAAAATTTTTGAAAAAATGGTATGATAGTAACAAGTTATTTTTAAGAGGAAAGAAAGGGGAACAATGGAGAAAATCAGTTTAGAATCTCCTAAGACGGGGTCGGACCTAGTTTTGGAAACACTTCGTGATTTAGGAATTGATACCATCTTTGGTTATCCTGGTGGTGCAGTCTTGCCTTTGTATGATGCGATATATAATTTTAAAGGCATTCGCCACATTCTAGGACGCCATGAGCAAGGTTGTCTGCATGAAGCTGAAGGTTATGCCAAATCAACTGGAAAGTTGGGTGTTGCTGTCGTCACTAGCGGACCAGGAGCAACAAATGCCATTACAGGAATTGCGGATGCTATGAGCGATAGCGTTCCCCTTTTGGTCTTTACAGGTCAGGTGGCGCGAGCTGGAATTGGGAAGGATGCCTTTCAGGAGGCAGACATCGTGGGAATTACCATGCCAATCACTAAGTACAATTACCAAGTTCGTGAGACAGCTGATATTCCTCGAATCATTACGGAAGCTGTCCATATCGCAACTACAGGACGTCCAGGACCAGTCGTCATTGACCTACCTAAAGACGTATCTGCTTTGGAAACAGACTTCATCTATTCACCAGAAGTGAATTTGCCAAGCTATCAGCCAACTCTTGAGCCAAATGATATGCAAATTAAGAAAATTTTGAAGCAATTATCCAAGGCTAAAAAGCCAGTCTTGCTAGCTGGTGGTGGAATTAGTTATGCTGAAGCTGCTGCGGAACTAAATGAATTTGCAGAGCGATATCAAATTCCAGTGGTAACCAGTCTTTTGGGACAAGGAACGATTGCAACTAGTCATCCACTCTTCCTTGGAATGGGAGGCATGCACGGGTCATTCGCAGCTAATATTGCCATGACGGAAGCGGACTTTATGATTAGTATTGGTTGCCGTTTCGATGACCGCTTGACAGGAAATCCTAAGACCTTCGCTAAGAATGCTAAGGTTGCCCACATTGATATTGACCCAGCTGAGATTGGCAAGATTATCAGTGCAGATATTCCTGTAGTTGGAGATGCTAAGAAGGCCTTGCAAATGTTGCTGGCAGAACCAACAGTTCATAACAATACTGAGAAATGGATTGAAAAAGTCACTAAAGACAAGAACCGCGTTCGTTCTTATGATAAGAAAGAGCGTGTGGTTCAGCCGCAAGCTGTTATTGAACGAATTGGTGAATTGACGAATGGAGATGCCATTGTGGTAACAGACGTTGGTCAACACCAAATGTGGACAGCCCAGTATTATCCCTACCAAAATGAACGTCAGTTAGTGACTTCAGGTGGTTTGGGAACGATGGGATTTGGAATTCCAGCAGCAATCGGAGCTAAAATTGCTAACCCAGATAAGGAAGTAGTCTTGTTTGTTGGGGATGGCGGTTTCCAAATGACTAACCAGGAATTGGCTATTTTGAACATCTACAAGGTGCCAATCAAGGTGGTTATGCTGAACAACCACTCACTTGGAATGGTTCGCCAGTGGCAGGAATCCTTCTATGAAGGTAGAACATCTGAGTCGGTCTTTGATACTCTTCCTGATTTCCAATTGATGGCACAAGCTTACGGTATTAAAAACTATAAGTTTGACAATCCTGAGACCTTGGCTCAAGACCTTGAAGTGATCACTGAGGATGTTCCTATGCTAATCGAGGTAGATATTTCTCGTAAGGAACAGGTGTTACCAATGGTACCAGCTGGTAAGAGTAATCATGAGATGTTGGGGGTGAAGTTCCATGCGTAGAATGTTAACAGCAAAACTACAAAATCGATCAGGAGTCCTCAATCGCTTTACAGGTGTCCTATCTCGTCGTCAGGTTAATATCGAAAGCATCTCTGTTGGAGCAACAGAAGATCCGAATGTATCGCGTATCACCATTATTATTGATGTAGCTTCTCATGATGAAGTGGAGCAAATCATTAAGCAACTCAATCGTCAGATTGATGTGATTCGCATTCGAGATATTACAGACAAGCCTCATTTGGAGCGCGAGGTGATTTTGGTTAAGATGTCAGCGCCAGCTGAGAAGCGAGCTGAGATTCTAGCAATTATTCAACCTTTCCGTGCAACAGTGGTAGACGTAGCGCCAAGCTCGATTACCATTCAGATGACAGGAAATGCTGAAAAGAGTGAAGCTCTATTGCGAGTCATTCGACCATACGGTATTCGCAATATTGCTCGAACTGGCGCAACTGGATTTACCCGCGATTAATACTCTTCTAAAATCTCTTCAAATCACGTTAGCTTTGCCTTGCCGTAGGTATATGTTACTGACTCCGTCAGTCTTATCTACAACCTCAAAGCAGTGCTTTGAGCAGTCTGCGGCTAGCTTTCTAATTTGCTCTTTGATTTTCGTTGAGTATAAAAATATTTTAAATTTGTTAAACCAGCCTAAAAGGCAATGAATAATAGAAAAGAGAGAAAAACTATGGCAGTTCAAATGGAATACGAAAAAGATGTTAAAGTAGCAGCACTTGACGGTAAAAAAATCGCCGTTATCGGTTATGGTTCACAAGGACATGCGCATGCTCAAAACTTGCGTGACTCAGGTCGCGATGTCATCATCGGTGTACGTCCAGGTAAATCTTTTGACAAAGCAAAAGAAGATGGATTTGACACTTACACAGTAGCAGAAGCAACTAAATTGGCTGATGTTATCATGATTTTGGCACCAGACGAAATCCAACAAGAATTGTACGAAGCAGAAATCGCTCCAAACTTGGAAGCTGGAAACGCAGTTGGATTTGCTCATGGTTTCAATATCCACTTTGAATTTATCAAAGTTCCTGCAGATGTAGATGTCTTCATGTGTGCTCCTAAAGGACCAGGACACTTGGTGCGTCGTACTTATGAAGAAGGATTTGGTGTTCCAGCTCTTTATGCAGTATATCAAGATGCAACAGGAAATGCTAAAAACATTGCTATGGACTGGTGTAAAGGTGTTGGAGCAGCTCGTGTAGGTCTTCTTGAAACAACATACAAAGAAGAAACTGAAGAAGATTTGTTTGGTGAACAAGCTGTACTTTGTGGTGGTTTGACTGCCCTTATCGAAGCAGGTTTCGAAGTCTTGACAGAAGCAGGTTACGCTCCAGAATTGGCTTACTTTGAAGTTCTTCACGAAATGAAATTGATCGTTGACTTGATCTACGAAGGTGGATTCAAGAAAATGCGTCAATCAATTTCAAACACTGCTGAGTACGGTGACTATGTATCAGGTCCACGTGTAATCACTGAACAAGTTAAAGAAAACATGAAAGCTGTCTTGGCAGATATCCAAAATGGTAAATTTGCAAATGACTTTGTAAATGACTATAAAGCTGGACGTCCAAAATTGACTGCTTACCGTGAACAAGCAGCTAACCTTGAAATTGAAAAAGTTGGTGCAGAATTGCGTAAAGCAATGCCATTCGTTGGTAAAAACGACGATGATGCATTCAAAATCTATAACTAATTGATAGAAATTAAGGTGAAGGCGAGTTGGGGGACTAACTCGCTTTTATAATCAATTCATCTCTCTTTTAAGGGGATGGATTGTGATAGTATGAAATAGTCTAGGAGAAAATGATGTTAAGTTCAAAAGATATCATCAAGGCTCATAAGGTCTTGAACGGTGTGGTTGTGAATACACCGCTTGATTACGACCATTATTTATCGGAAAAGTATGGCGCTAAGATTTATTTGAAAAAGGAAAATGCTCAACGTGTTCGCTCTTTTAAAATTCGTGGTGCCTATTATGCCATTTCGCAGCTCAGCAAGGAAGATCGTGAGCGTGGGGTAGTCTGTGCTTCTGCGGGAAATCATGCGCAGGGAGTTGCCTATACTTGTAATGAGATGAAAATTC
>CAURMD010000052.1:0-6647 GCA_963525985.1 uncultured Streptococcus sp.
AAGGGCTATGTCCAATTAATGAGAGAAAAAAATGGACGTAATTGAAATTATCAAATAGTCTTGTTGGGATTGTTTACTCAATTACTGGATTTGGAAGTTTGATAGCAGTAACCTTTCTTTCTACTTTTTTGAATAAGAAGGATGCCTTTATCTTGATTTTAGAGTATCTGGTGAGGATGTATATTTCATTGAGTTAGAAACTATGTATGGTTTAAGTGAAACTAGTGAGGTACCAACTCTTGCAAAGAGGTTTGGAATAAGTCTTACCGATTTAATAAAAAGTGATATTCATAGTGATTTAACTAGAAAGAAGGGACATTTTGGATATTAACAAGAAAACGTTTTACACAATTACGTTTGGTGAGTTTATATCAAATGTTGGAGATAGATTTCAGAAAATTGCTTTTCCAATCTTAATTTACCAAGAATTTCATTCGTCTTTTGCAATGGGAGGAATGGTGATTATTGAATTGCTACCTCAATTCTTCTTGGGATTTGTTATGGGTTACTTATTGGATAATTTCAATAAGAAAAAAATACTATTATGGTCTACATTAATACCTGCATTATTATGTAGTATAATACCGATTTTATCTAAATATTCAGTTTCTATATTTTTTTACTATGTTATTGCATTTTTGATACCTTTATTTTCGACACTTTTTCAAACAGGATTCTCAGTCATTACTCCTGCTTTATTTGAGAAGGAAGAATTGCAAAAATATAATTCTCAATTTCAAGGTGTACGAACTATTTCAAAATTAATTTCTCCAGCTCTAGCAGGGGTATTAATGTTAAAGTTTAATATTAATAGTATTTTTTTTATAAATAGTGCTTCTTTCTTATTGTTATTTCTTTCAATACTAATTTCATATATTCCAGATCAAGAACACAAGGAGAATGGTAATGATGATATAAAAGAAATTTTTGTAGGTTTTAAAGAGAACTTTACAAATATTAAGTTGAGGATTTCTTTACTCTTTACTATTGTTGTGAATATCGCTATGCTAGGCTTCAATGCAACGATTATTTATTATTTACAGGATCAATTAAAATTATCAAATAGTCTTGTTGGAATTGTATACTCAATTGCTGGATTTGGTAGTTTGATAGCAGTAACCTTTCTTTCTACGTTTTTGAATAAGAAGGATACCTTTATCTTAATGAATATATCAATGGCAACTATCCCACTTGTCATTATGGCAAGCGGAATAGTAGAAAATTGGATTTTTTTTGGAATTTGTTACTCAATTTTGAGTGGACTAATTACAATAGCTTCTGTCTCAATTACAACAATACAGCAACAAGAAAGTACTGAGTATAATATTGGTAAAATACTTTCTAGTTCTTTTGTAATAGCTACCATTTTTGCTCCTTTTGGAGGGATACTGGCTGCTTATTTTAATTGGCTTTTAAACCCGAGATTAAGTCTAGTTATTTTGGGATTACTAAGTAGTTTATTGGTTATTCTTATAAAGAGTTATGAAAAAAAGCTAACTAAGAAAAGAACTGCAATATTTATAAAGGAAGATTAGTGGGTTAATTATCATTAGAAAAAATAATATTAATTCGTAGTAAAATAAAAAAATGAAAAAGGTTTTACATAATGTACTACCTTTTTCAGATTTAATAATTATTTAAGGGATAGAACTAGAAACCAAAAATACTGAATCTTAAACTGCACCCCAGAAGTAAGATTTTTTCTGTCTAACTTTTGGGGTCAGTACAGTATCTCTAATTTCTGGAGTGCTTTTTCTATATTCATATTATTTTACAGTACCCATGTACGGATGGCATGGGCAACGCCAGATTCGTCATTTGTTTTGGTGATGTATTTGGCGATTTTTTTGATTTCTGGATTTCCGTTTTCCATGACAACGGGGTTTCCAACGACTTCCAGCATGGCACGGTCATTTTCTTCGTCACCGATAGCCATTGTTTGATCTTTGGTCAATCCGAGTTTTTCAGCTAGGTGGGTGATGGCTGAACCTTTGTCCACATTCTTTTTAAGGAGCTCGAGGTAGAAAGGAGCAGATTTGTTGATGGAGTAGCGTTCGTAAAATTCTGCTGGGATTTTTTCAATAGCAGTATCGAGTATTTCTGGTTCATCGATGAACATACACTTGACGATTTCTTTATCGGCCATTTCTTCAGGTGTACGGTAGAAGATGGGCATGCTGACGAGGGTTGATTCGTGAACTGTGTATTTTCCGATATTGCGATTGGCAGTATAGATACCGTCCTTGGTAATGGCGTGCATGTGGACACCGAGCTTACGACTGAGGAATTCCATATCCAGATAATCCTCATAAGTCAAGGATTCGCTGATAATCTCATGTCCTGTAGCAGTTTCTTGGACAAGGGCACCATTGAAGGTCACAACATAGTCACCCTCGTCTCTCAACTGCAAGTCGTCCAGAAGTTTGGCAACACCTGCGATAGGGCGGCCAGTTGCAATGACGACTTTGACACCAGCTTCTTTGGCATCTTGGATGGCAGAAAAGACTTCAGGAGTAATCTCCTTTTGGCTATTGACTAGGGTTCCGTCGATATCGACGGCGATTAGTTTAATACTCATAAATTTCCTCTTCTAGTTTTTATTTGGGGTAAAATGATCGTTCTCAATCAAGTGTAAAAATTGCTGGGTAATACTTGAGAAGATACTGTTTTGGTCCAACATTTCTTTTGGAAAATAGAAACGATTATCTCCGTGGCGACTGCCAGCAAGGGATTGGACGATAGGAGACAGGCTAGAGAGTTCGGCCAGTTCTCCATTTTTTTGTAAAATCTCAATCTGTGTTCGTGGATTTTCAGATTCGGGACGATAGATATCATAAGGGAGGTCAAAGTTCTTATGAATGGCAGTATAGTAGTCGGGATCAAAGCCAATGTCCTCAACTAATTTTCTCATGCTAGCGAGTTGGTCTTGGTCTTCTTGTGAAAAGGTAATGGATTTAAAGACCTTGCGGTTGACAAAGCGTTGCGACAAATCTGCAAGAATCTTATCAGGACTGGTCATCCAGAGTTGGAAGTAGGTATTCATGACACCATCATCTAGAGCCAGATAATCAGACAAGGTCACATTTTTTTCAAAGAAAGGCAGGAGATGTGGGGAAGTTCGTGCAAAGAAATCTTTGTCTTTAGGATAGAGTTCCTTGGCGCGCTTGAGGAGATTCTGTAGGAGAACTTCCATGGCGCGTGTTGCTGGGTGGAAATAAACCTGCATGTACATCTGGTAGCGACTGAGGACATAGTCTTCGATGGCGTGCATGCCATTGCGCTGAAAGGCGATACCATTTTCGACAGGACGAATGACTCGGAGGATGCGAGTCAGGTCAAATTCCCCATAGGATGCTCCTGTAAAATAGGAGTCGCGCAAGAGATAGTCCATGCGATCTGCGTCAATCTGACTGGAAATGAGTTGCACAACCTGCTTGTTAGGGTAGGTATGGTCGATGACACTGGCAACCTTTTCTGGAAAATCTGGCGCCACTTGTAGCAGAACTTGGTGAATCTCTGTTTCAGGATTTTGGATAATCTCCTGAGTAATGACTTCGTGGTCTGTATCAAAGAGATGTTCAAAAGTATGCGAGTAGGCACCATGCCCAAGGTCATGTAGGAGGGCAGCGGTCATGGTCAAGAGAGACTCAGAAGGATTCCATTCGTCTGGATATTTTTCTTCAAAAATCTCTGTGATGCGTCGTGCAATTTCATAGACTCCTAGGCAGTGAGAGAAGCGGCTGTGCTCCCCACCGTGGAAGGTATAACTGGAAGTTCCCAGTTGTTTGATACGACGCAAACGCTGAAATTCTTTTGTATTAATCAAGTCATAGATGATTTGATTATTGACATGGATGTAGTTGTGAACTGGGTCACGGAATACTTTTTCGTTCATATGACCATTATAGCAAAAAGCTAGAGTTTTTGGTAAAATAGTAGGACAAGAGACAAGAAAGAGGACTTGATGTGAAGATTCGGATGCGAAATACGATTCAGTTTGATGAGCAGTTGGAAGTGATTGACCAGCTTTATGACGTGGAAGTGCATGAAAAAGGAGATTATAGCTACCTGCTTTTCTATAATGAGGAAAAGGAAAAAGTGGTTATTAAATTCCATGGTCAAGAACTTGTGATGAGTCGATTTTCCAATCCCAAGACCATTATGCGCTTTTTAAAGGATAGTGATAGTTTAGCCTATATTCCCACACCTATGGGCATGCAGGAGTTTATCATCCAAACGAGCCATTATCAAGTTGATGGGCAAAAGATTGAACTAGATTATCAACTACAAAATCAAGAGGGACATCCCTTTGCCAGCTATCAATTGGAAATTACTTGGGGCTAGGCTCATGTCTTTTTCAAATTTAGCTATCTATCTTCTCGGATTGGCTTCCTAATGTGGTAGATTAGGCTATTTTTTGGTATAATAAAAGTTATGGAAATTGAAAAAACCAATCGTATGAATGCGCTCTTTGAATTTTATGCAGCGCTTTTGACAGATAAACAAATGAATTATATCGAGCTCTACTACGCTGATGATTACAGCCTTGCTGAGATTGCCGAGGAGTTTGGTGTCAGTCGTCAGGCTGTCTATGATAATATCAAGCGGACAGAAAAGATTCTGGAAGATTATGAGATGAAATTGCACATGTACTCGGACTACATTGTCCGCAGTCAGATTTTTGACCAGATTTTGGAGCACTATCCCAAGGATGACTTTCTGCAGGAGCAGATAGAAATTTTAACAAGCATTGATAATAGAGAATAAGAGGAAGAAAAATGGCATTTGAAAGTTTAACAGAACGTTTGCAGAACGTCTTTAAAAATCTACGTAAAAAAGGAAAAATCTCTGAATCTGATGTCCAAGAGGCAACCAAAGAAATTCGCTTGGCCTTGCTTGAGGCCGACGTTGCCTTGCCTGTTGTAAAGGACTTTATCAAGAAAGTTCGTGAGCGTGCAGTCGGGCATGAGGTCATTGATACCCTTAATCCTGCTCAACAGATTATTAAAATTGTAGATGAGGAACTGACAGCTGTTTTGGGTTCTGATACGGCAGAGATTATCAAGTCACCTAAGATTCCTACAATCATCATGATGGTCGGTTTGCAGGGGGCTGGTAAAACAACCTTTGCTGGTAAATTGGCCAACAAACTTAAGAAAGAAGAAAATGCCCGTCCTTTGATGATTGCGGCGGATATTTACCGTCCTGCGGCTATTGACCAGCTGAAGACACTGGGGCAACAGATTGATGTGCCTGTCTTCGCGCTTGGGACAGAGGTTCCAGCTGTTGAGATTGTACGTCAAGGTTTGGAGCAAGCGCATGCCAACCACAACGATTATGTTTTGATTGATACGGCAGGTCGTTTGCAGATTGATGAGCTTTTGATGAATGAGCTTCGTGAGGTAAAAGCCTTGGCTCAACCAAATGAAATTTTGCTCGTCGTTGATGCCATGATTGGTCAGGAAGCAGCCAATGTTGCGCGTGAGTTTAATGCTCAGTTGGAAGTGACTGGGGTCATCCTTACCAAGATTGATGGCGATACTCGTGGTGGTGCTGCTCTGTCTGTTCGTCACATTACTGGAAAACCAATCAAGTTTACTGGTACAGGTGAAAAGATTACGGACATTGAAACCTTCCACCCAGACCGTATGTCTAGCCGTATCCTTGGCATGGGGGATATGCTCACTCTGATTGAGAAAGCTTCTCAAGAATACGATGAGCAAAAAGCCCTTGAAATGGCTGAGAAGATGCGTGAAAACACCTTTGATTTCAATGATTTCATCGATCAGTTGGATCAGGTACAAAACATGGGGCCAATGGAAGACTTGCTCAAGATGATTCCAGGTATGGCCAACAATCCAGCCCTTCAAAACATGAAGGTGGATGAGCGTCAGATTGCTCGCAAACGTGCCATTGTGTCTTCAATGACACCTGAAGAACGTGAAAACCCAGATTTGCTAAATCCAAGCCGTCGACGTCGTATCGCAGCTGGTTCTGGAAATACCTTTGTCGAAGTTAATAAATTCATTAAAGACTTTAACCAGGCTAAACAACTCATGCAAGGTGTTATGTCTGGAGATATGAACAAGATGATGAAGCAAATGGGAATCAATCCAAACAACCTTCCTAAAAATATGCCAAATATGGGAGGAATGGATATGTCTGCCCTTGAAGGAATGATGGGACAAGGTGGTATGCCTGACCTGTCAGCTCTCGGAGGAGCAGGAATGCCAGATATGAGCCAGATGTTTGGTGGCGGACTCAAAGGTAAAATCGGTGAATTTGCTATGAAACAGTCCATGAAACGCATGGCTAATAAAATGAAAAAAGCGAAGAAGAAACGCAAGTAAGACAAAGGAAGGCCGCAGGGCTTTCCTTTTTTATACTCTTCGAAAATCTCTTCAAACTACGTCAGCGTCACCTTACCGTATATATGTGCCTGACTTCGTCAGTCTTATCTACAACCTCAAAACAGTGTTTTGAGCAGCTTGCGGCTAGTTTGCTCTTTGATTTTCATTGAGTATTAGAAAGAAGAAAAAAGGTCTATTTTGAATTTGCAAAGAATGATATAATAGTAGAAATAGTCTAACAAGGAGGAATTATGGAAATTGATAATCGATCAATTCGTCTTGGAGATGAGTTAAAGA
>CAURMD010000053.1:0-6591 GCA_963525985.1 uncultured Streptococcus sp.
TCCAAGCCTTCAAAAATGGCTGCGCATTTTCAATCTCCAAAGCCCACAGTAGAGCTGCCCAGGCTTGTTCAGAGGATTTAAAGGTGAAATCAGTCTCCAAATCAAACAGTCTGTTGAGCTTGTCTTGGCTAGATGCCATATCAGGGAGATAGTCATAAGCTTGACTCTCAATCATGGAAGCCAAACCCCTTCTCCAAAATGGAGCCAGCAAGAGTTTATCAAACTCGACGAAGGTACGCTCTACAGAAATTTTCTCCAAAAGCGGCGTCAAGGTCTTCATAGCTTCAAATGTTTCTCGCTCAAGTTCAAAGCCAAGACTAGCCTGAAAACGAAAACCACGCATAATCCGCAAAGCATCTTCGTTGAAACGCTCACTTGCCACTCCAACTGCTCGTAAGACTTGCTTTTCCAAATCTTCTAAACCATGAAACAAGTCAATGATTTCCCCTGTCTCGTCCAAGGCAAAGGCATTGACTGTAAAATCACGGCGCTTGAGATCTTCTTCTAGCGAGCGAACAAAAGAAACCGCACTGGGTCTGCGATAGTCCACATAGACATCTTCTGTCCGAAAGGTGGTTACCTCATACTCCTCATCCCCATCTAAGACCAAGACAGTTCCATGCTCGATTCCGATATCGGCTGTTCGCGGAAAAATCTGCTTGGTCTCCTCTGGATAAGAAGACGTCGCAATATCCACATCATGGATAGGGCGATTGAGGAGGGCATCTCGAACAGAACCTCCAACAAAATAGGCCTCAAAACCTGCTTCTTTAATTTTTTCTAATACTGGTAAAGCCTTCTGAAATTCAGAAGGCATTTGCGTTAATCTCATAATAAGTGTTCTAATCCATAGACAAGCTCATGACGCTTGACAACTTCTTTAATTCCCAAATTGACCCCTGTCATGAAGGAGCTGCGATCATAGGAGTCATGACGAAGGGTCAATCCTTCTCCCTGATTACCAAAGATGACTTCCTGATGAGCTACCAAGCCTGGCAAACGAACTGAGTGAATACGCATACCATCAAAGTCAGCACCACGAGCACCAGTAATCAATTCTTCCTCATCTGCTGCACCTTGCTGAATAGACTCTCGAACTTCTGCCATCAACTCAGCTGTTTTAATAGCTGTTCCACTCGGGGCATCCTTTTTCTTGTCATGATGGAGCTCGATAATCTCCACATTTGGGAAATATTTAGCAGCCTGCCTTGAAAATTGCATAAGCAAAACAGCACCCAAGGCGAAATTTGGAGCAATCAAACCACCCAAATCTTGGGCACGAGAAAATGCTTTTAGCTCTGCAATTTCTTCACTAGTAAAGCCTGTCGTTCCAACCACTGGAGCAAATCCATTTTCAAGAGCAAAGCGTGTATTTTCATAGGCAACAGCTGGTGTAGTAAAGTCTACCCAGACATCTGCTTCAAAACCTGCTAAATCAGCCTTATCCTTGAAAACAGGAATACCCTGCCATTCTGACTCAGACTCAAAAGGATCCAAAACTGCTACCAAGTCCAAGTCTGGATCAGCCAAGACCATCTGACAAGCAGCTTGGCCCATCTTTCCCTTAAAACCAGCAATAATTACTCGAATACTCATCTCTACTCCTGTCTAAGATACAAAGCCTGTAGGAACACAAAGTGAAAATAGAAGTTCTGATCAAGAAGTGTCTACTCCTTGGAAAATCTATCTTTTTCACACAGGGTTCCAGGCGTGTTCAACTGCTAACTTCTTAACTAGTCTAAAAGTGCCAACTAAATCACTGGAATATAACCTAAAGCAATACTTCCTGCTCCTAGGTGAGTTCCAATGACACTACCAAATGTAGCAAGTGAAACATCCGAACCCAAGCCAGAATCAAGCAAGTGCTGACGCAATTCCTCAGCCTTTTCAGGAGCATTTCCGTGAATGACAATGACCCGGTATTGACCTGAAGCCGTTGTTTCCTTGATAATTTCAATTAAGCGCTTGGTTGCTTTCTTTTCAGTACGAACTTTTTCGTAAACTTCAATCACACCTTGGTCATTGAAATAGAGAATTGGCTTAATGCTTAGCAGATTACCCAAAATCGCAGCCCCATTTGAAAGACGTCCACCTTTCACCAAATGGTCCAAATCATCTACCATGATAAAGGCTGACGTACGGCTAATTTGAATGGCTAGCTTATCCTGAATGCTGGCAAAATCATCGCCCTGGTCACGCCAATTAAAGACGCTTTCAACCATGATACCCAGAGGAGCACTTGTAATCAAAGTGTCTGGAAAAGCAATGGTTAAGCCCTCATATTCATCTATCATATACTGTATATTTTGGTAAAAACCTGAAATTCCAGAAGATAGGAAAAGCCCCAAGGCATGTGTATAACCTTGTTCTTTAAGCGAAGTTAAGATTTCATCTAACTTGGCAATACTTGGTTGACTGGTCTTAGGTAATTCAGATGCCTGAGCCATTTTTTGGTAAAATTCCTCAGCAGTCAGATTGATACCTTCGACATACTCCTCACCATCAATATTGACAGGAATATCCAAGACATACAAATCTTCTCTTTGCAAGGTCTCTGCACTGAGATAGGCAGAAGAATCTGTGATAACAGCTAGTTTCATATTAGAACTCCAAATTGATTCCTGGTAAGTCTAATGCAATTTCAGTTACTTCGTAAGTCAAACGGTTGAGCATATTCAAACATGGACGAGCCAAAGTTTCCACTTCTTCTTGGCTCAATTCACTTGGTTCATTGACAATACGGCCATCGATGTGGTTTACCTGTGAAATGGTTCCACTGATGACAAACTTATCAAATACAATCATAAATGTCAAGATGACAATCAAGGAAGTCACTTGATTTTCTTGATCATGTTGGAGCAATTGGAAGTTCACATCCACCTTAGTTTCAGGAGCTCCATTTTCATTTTCCCATTCAAAATTACGCGCATCAAAATGATACTGACTAACAAATTCTTGTTCACGTTTAAGATTCATGTCTTTCTCCCTTGGCTACAATATTATAAGCTATTGTACCATAATTTTTTATTTTCATCTAGTTTTCTAGGATTTAGTCAATCCCGATTTCAGCTCGAACTACGTCTGCGATGGTATCAACATAGTAGTCCACTTCTTCTGTTGTAGGCGCTTCTGCCATAACACGCAAGAGAGGCTCTGTTCCACTTGGGCGTACTAGGATACGACCATTCCCTGCCATTTCTTCTTCCATCTTCTCGATGATAGCCTTGATAGCTGGCACTTCCATAGCCTTTTCCTTCATGGCATTTTCCACTCGGATATTGACTAATTTTTGTGGATAGATGGTTACTTCTGCAGCCAACTCTGACAAGCTCTTACCAGTTTCCTTCATGATTTTTGTCAATTGGACAGCTGATAATTGACCATCACCTGTTGTATTGTAATCCATCAAGATAACGTGACCAGACTGTTCACCACCAAGGTTGTAGCCTGATTTTCTCATTTCTTCAACAACGTAGCGGTCGCCAACTGCAGTGACTTCCTTGTTAATACCTTCGCGATCCAAGGCCTTGTGGAAACCAAGGTTAGACATAACAGTTGTCACAATTGTATTTTGGGCCAATTGTCCTTTTTCAGAAAGGTACTTTCCGATGATGTACATAATCTTGTCACCATCAACGATATCACCATTTTTATCAACAGCAATCAAACGGTCACTGTCTCCATCAAAGGCCAAACCAATAGCTGAGCCGCTTTCTTTGACCACTTCTTGAAGAGCTTCTGGGTGAGTTGAACCAACATTAAGATTGATGTTAAGACCGTCTGGTGTTTCCCCGATAACCGTCAATTGGGCACCAAGGTCTGCAAAGATTTGACGGGCACTTGTAGAAGCTGCACCGTTTGCTGTGTCCAAGGCAACCTTCATTCCTTCAAGAGGAGTTCCAGTTGAAACAAGGTAGCCTTCATACTTACGCAAGCCTTCTGGATAATCTACCAAGGTTCCTAAGCCTTCTGCACTTGGACGTGGCAGAGTGTCTTCTGCAGCATCTAGCAAGGCTTCAATTTCTGCTTCTTTTTCATCATCTAGTTTGAAGCCATCACCGCCAAAGAACTTGATTCCGTTATCAAGGGCTGGGTTGTGGCTAGCAGAAATCATGACACCCGCACTAGCTCCCTCAGTTTTAACCAAATAAGCTACTGCTGGTGTTGCCAGAACGCCTAATTTGTATACGTGAATCCCCACAGACAGCAGACCTGCCACCAAGGCAGATTCTAGCATTTCCCCGGAAATACGTGTGTCACGTCCCACAAAAACTTTCGGCGCTTCCGTTTCATGTTGACTCAGAACATAGCCTCCAAAACGTCCTAGCTTAAAAGCCAATTCTGGCGTTAGTTCTACGTTAGCTTCTCCACGGACTCCATCAGTCCCAAAATATTTACCCATTTTTATAAAATCCTTTTCCTATTTTTAATTCGTTTTTGAACTAGTTGCTTTCGTTGACGAAGATGTCTCCGACGAACTGCTTGTGCTTGAATTAGATGTGCTTGAACTTGGTGCTACTGGTTTTGTAGTGACCTTCATTGTCGTATCAAACGGAGTGATAACTACTGGTAAGACTACCCCGTTGCGGTCGATTGCCTGCAAAGGTACTGAGCCACTGTAATTACCTGTTATGCGTTCGCTGGTTGGTAAAAGCGCAATAATACGATCAATTTTAGCTAGTGTTTCTTGGTCAGTTGTGACAGAAACTCGTTCATTTGACACGGTTACACTATCAAGTTGTAGCTTGGGATCAATCTGGCTTTGGTCAACTTGTGGCACAACAATCATCCCATCTCGCTTAACCTTCTTCCCAACTTTCACTGTGATCTTTTGAGGCGTTGCCACAGCGGTCAATCCACTAGGAAGATTTTCAATGTTCAAGGGAACTTCAATCGTTCCAACACTGGCATCTGTTAGGTCAGCAGTAACCTTGAATTTACGTGTGCTTTCTTGCATTTCACTGGACAAGGTCACACGATTGGCACCTGTCAGCACAACTGAAACCTCTGATGCAAATCCGCTGATGAAATACTGGTCATCATCATAGTGAATATCGATAGGAACGTTCGTTATCGTATTGGTGTAGGTTTCTGATTTGACCTGCCTTGCGGTATTGCTATTTTGAAAGTTGGTTGACGTTGCATAGATGAATAAGACACAAGCAAAAAAGAGAGATGAAATGATATATAGACTATTTTTTCTCATATTTCCAACCTCCTAGCAAACGGTCCTTGAAACTGACTTTTTCCTCAACAGCTGGCACAAGAATTGCACGTAGTTCTGCTTCAAATTCTTCAATCGTCAAGTCGTGCTTGAAAACACCGTTATAGGTAATAGAAATGCCACCTGTTTCCTCTGAGACGATGAAGGTCAAGGCATCGGATACTTCTGATAAACCAATAGCCGCCCGGTGTCTGGTCCCAAATTCCTTGGAAATTCCTGTACTTTCTGTCAAGGGAAGATAGGCAGAAGTCACTGCAATCCGATTTTCTCTGATAATCACAGCACCATCATGTAGAGGAGTGTTGGGAATAAAAATATTGATGAGGAGTTCTGCCGAAATTTTGGCATCCAAGGGAATTCCTGTCGAAATATACTCCTGCAAGGTACGTACACGCTGAATAGCAACAAGAGCACCAATCTTACGAGGACTCATGTATTCAACTGACTTGACAAAGGCACGAATCATTTTCTCTTCTGCACTAATTTGAGTAGTAGAAAAGAAATCTGTCGCCCTTCCCAAGCGTTCCAACCCAGTCCGAATCTCTGGAGAGAAGATAACAACCGCAGCAATAACCCCATAGGTGATAATTTGATTAATCAACCAAGAAATCGTTGTTAAACCAAGGATATTGGCCACAACCTGGGCTAATACAAAAATCAAGACCCCCCGCACCAAAATCATAATCTTGGTACCAGCTATCGCTTTTGTAAAACGATACAAAATATAGGTCACAATCAAAATATCAAACAGATTGATGGCAATACTCCAAGGACTAGAAAACAAGCTAGTCCAATATTGCAGGTTGGATAATTGTTGAAAGTTCATCTGCTGTCTCCTCTCTGTCCAAACACGTTCCTCTCTATTATACCATTTTTCTGGCATTTTTTTCCCTATCCTACTTCATTTTAAATTAAGGAAAAATATGATAAAATAAACTGACTAGAAAAAACAAAGGAGAAACCATGTCTCAACTCTATGATATTACCATTGTAGGCGGTGGTCCTGTCGGGCTTTTTGCAGCCTTCTATGCCCATCTACGCCAAGCCAAGGTTCAAATCATCGACTCTCTTCCCCAACTAGGTGGACAACCTGCTATTCTCTATCCTGAAAAGGAAATCCTAGACGTCCCAGGTTTCCCAAATCTGACTGGAGAAGAGTTGACCAACCGTCTAATCGAGCAATTAAATGGCTTTGATACCCCTATTCATCTCAACGAAACGGTTCTTGAGATTGAAAAACAAGAAGAAGGATTTGTCATCACAACTTCTAAAGGAAGTCACCTGTCTAAAACTGTTATCATCGCTATGGGTGGCGGTGCCTTTAAACCACGTCCGCTGGAACTAGAAGGCGTTGAGGGCTATGAAAA
>CAURMD010000054.1:0-5272 GCA_963525985.1 uncultured Streptococcus sp.
TTAGAAAATACAGTCTCAAACTCGGATGACAAGAGAGAGAAAATCACTTCTTCCTGCTTCACAGCTTCATCATAGGCTGCCTTCCAATGGCTCTTCAAAGTCTTGCCAGCGACTTTTAACTTCATCAAAAAGTCCAAACGGTGAGGAGCCATAGGTGACAAGGCTGGAATGACACCGTACAAAGCCGAAGTGATGAGTACATGATTTTCAAGATAGGCTTGTTCTGCCTCGGTCAATTTATCTCGCTTGATATGGCGATACATGAGCCCATCAAAAAGTTTCAAGGCTGGATAGTATTGAGCAGTTTGTTTTTTTAAAGCTTGGATATTTTGAAATTCTTCCGCCGCCTTCTCGGCTGATACCTTGTAAAAACTCTCCAATTGACTAGCAGAATAGAGGGCCAAGGCATCCAGCACAGCCTGACTTTCTGGTTTTAAAGGAGCAGCTTCGATACTTGGCAAGTCTGTGTTCATTTCTTTTGCTGTTGGGATTAAAATTTTCATATTGATAGTGTAGCATATTTTTTAGCCACAACCAAGAAATTCATCTGAAAAACCTCGGTTTGACCGAGGTTTCTCTATTTATTTGGGCCATCCTAACCAGACAGCCACGAGAACAAGGGCTAGGCCAGCTAAACTTGTTAAGATAGATAAGAATTTATCTTTTTTCTCCTTGAACTGAGAAAAACCTATCTTCAAAGCGAGCAGTCCGAGTAGCATTGAAGCAAGCATCAAATAAAACCCCATTTGTTTGTCCTCCATTAGGCTTAATTTACTTTATTATAACATATATTTCTTAAATAAACCTTTTTTACTGCACTTTAAAGGTCTTGAGATAGTTGTCTTTTCCTACTTGACCTTCGAAGGTTTTACCATTTTCAAGGTAAGGAAGGTCATCGGATACTGAGGCCTTAACCTTATATATCTTACCATCAACTTTAAAGAAGTAGACGGTATCTCCCTTGATAACAGCTGATTTGAGGTCTGCTACCACACCCTTGATGCTTTCTGTTGTTGCATTGTCAATTTCAAGGTCGTTTTTATTGGCATACTTGCTGAGCAGTTCTTCCACTGTCGTTGCTACGATAACATTTTGGTACTCGACTGCGTCTACCAAGGCATACTCTTTGACCAAGCCAGCATTGTCCTTCAAGCCCATGATGTAGAGAGGCTTGTCATTGAGATTGATGAGGATTGGGAAGGTTGCCTTGTAGGATTTCTCCTGAACAGCACCTTCGGCTGATTCACGGGCTGATTCTTCGGTCGCAGAAGCCAAGCTATACTTAGTGATTTCTCCTGTTCGCATATTTTCAAGAATGAAACCAAGATTACTTTCATCTGCATTGGCCGATGTCACACCTGTGTAGAGGTAGATGTCATTACCGATAGACAAGTAATTATAGCCCTTGGTAGTCTGGGTCACGTTTTTCTTGGAAATCATAGCATTCCAGAAACCGTCCTTGTACTTGCCGTTGTAGTTGATTTGCTCGATGGTTTCCTCAGCTGGATAGACCCTGTCCACCCATTCTGGAACATCTGCCAAGCTGTATTCCTTGGTTTCTCCATTTGTGGCATCCAAGATAATGACTGAAACAGGACGAGGAACCGCAAGTCCAAATTGCTTTTGGTAAACTGTAGCCACATAGAAAGGATTGCCCTCATCGTCCACCTCAAAAGATGGAGTCTTGAAGATTTTAGTTGGGTACTTCAAGCGTAGGTGACGTTTGACGTCACGGTTAAAATATTCCGAGTCCGAATACTTGATTGGTGTCTTCAAGTCCACCAAGTCCGCATTACCAGTTACCATGTCCACCTTGATATACTCGCCGATTCCCTTGGCCTGATTATTAAACCACTTGATAGGATCTGCATATTCTAATGGTGTAACCCGATAAGGCTTCCCATCAATCGTCAATTGGGTATAGGTGTCTGCCGCTACGTACTGCGACACCTTATCTGTTAGGGAACCCAAGTAGCGGTCACCAATTTTTTCAGCAGTACTTCTATCTAAGATAGGAACCTTACTGGTGTCACTCTTAGGAAATTCAGAAAAGTCTTTTTCCGTAATCGTGACTACATTTGCATAATTTTTAGCCTGAAAAATGCTGGAAGTCACCAAGGAAACCAAACCTGCTAAGAGAAGAATTCCTCCAATCGAAGCTAAAAGAACTTTCCCTAACCGATTGATTTTGAAACCCTCAAGATTTAAGGCAGCTTCCGCCTTGCCGTGGCGCACATGAACCGTTTTGACCAGATTGATTCCCTTGCCAAAGCCAAATAAGACTGCCACAACTAACAAATGCCCACAGAGGAAAAAGAGAAATTCCCAGCTGGTCAGGTTAAGAGGCGGTAAAAAGATATACCAGGTCGTTGCGATAAAAATAAGTTCAAAGATTATTCGTTTCATTTGCTTTCCTCCTAAATGATTCGTCCTTCCAAGTGATCCAGTTCATGCTGGCAAATCTGGGCTGGGAAGCCTGTCAAAGTAATGGTCTGTTCCTGCCACTTGCTGTCACGATAGGTAACCCTTATGGTTTCATAACGCTTAGTAGGTCTCACACCTGTCAAGGACAAACAGCCTTCCTCCGTCTCATAAGGTCCTTCAGAGGACAGGAGCACTGGGTTAAACATGACCACAGGAACCAAGCCAAGATTAAAGATAATCACGCGCTTCTGCACCCCAATCATATTGGCAGCCAGACCAACACAGGTATCACGATTTGCTAAGAGTGTATCCTGCAAATCTCTGGCAAGATACAGATCATCCTGACTTGCTGGCTGAGACACCTGAGATAAAAATAAGATATCCTTCACAATTTCCTTTTCCACTTCCTCACACTCCTCTTGCTTTTTACTATATTATAGCAATTATAGCACAAAAGCCGATAACTGCAAGCCCTTTCCCTCAACTGTAGCAAAAAGCCATCCGAAGATGACTTTTTCTTTTTAAATCGCATTCTTATCAAAACCAAGTTTACGTTGAACAAACTTAACGATTTCGACGATAATAATCATTGAGAAGCTTCCGCCCATAACGATTCCCCATTGTGATAAGTCTAGTTTGGTTACGTGGAAGATTCCTTCAAGCGGTTCTACGACGATTGTTGCCATGAGAAGGATGAAGGATACCAAGATGGACCAGTTAAAGGTCTTAGACTTGAATGGACCAACTGTCAAGATGGATTGGTAAACAGATTTGACATTGTAGGCATGGAAGAGCTGAATCAAACCAAGGGTTGCAAAGGCCATAGTAAGGGCATCCGCATGAATGGCATGATTGTCACCAACATGAACTGGGTAAGCAATCGCAAGGCCATAAACACTCATAACAATAGCTGCTTGGAGTACACCTTGATAGATGATAGAACTCAAAACACCACCTGAGAAGAAACTTGCCTTGCGTCCACGTGGTTTATGGTTCATGACACCAGGCTCAGCAGGTTCAACACCAAGAGCGATAGCTGGGAAGGTATCCGTTACCAAGTTGATCCACAAAAGATGAACTGGCTGCAAGACGTCCCAACCAAACAAGGTTGATAGAAAGATGGTTAATACTTCAGCAGTATTGGCAGAAAGTAGGTACTGAATAGTCTTTTGAATGTTTGAGAAGACCTTACGTCCTTCTTCCACTGCAACAATGATAGTCGCAAAGTTATCATCTGCAAGAATCATGTCAGAAGCCCCCTTAGAAACCTCTGTACCAGTGATTCCCATACCGATACCGATATCGGCTGTTTTCAGAGCTGGCGCATCATTGACACCGTCACCTGTCATGGCAACGACCTTACCTTGTTTTTGCCAAGCCTTGACGATACGAACCTTGTGTTCTGGAGACACACGGGCATAAACAGAGTATTGCCCAACTACTTTTTCAAAGTCTTCATCTGACAATTCATTGAGTTCAGCACCAGTTAAAACGTGTCCTTCGGTATCGTTTGCGTCAATGATTCCCAAACGTTTGGCAATGGCTTCTGCTGTGTCTTGATGGTCACCAGTGATCATGATTGGACGGATTCCAGCTTCCTTAGCTACACGAACAGCCTCAGCAGCCTCAGGACGTTCAGGGTCAATCATCCCAATCAAACCAGTAAAGATTAAATCATTTTCAAGCTCTTCAGAAGTGAGATTTTCTGGAATGCTGTCAATAATCTTATAAGCACCTGCAAGGACACGCAAGGCTTGGTGAGCCATTTCAGAGTTGTTTGTATGAATGAGGTTTGTAACCTTCTCATCAATCGGAGCAATATCCCCAGCCTTATCACGAAGAACACAACGTTTCAAAAGTTGGTCTGGCGCACCCTTGACTGCTACAAGGAAACGACCATCTGGCAATGGGTGAACCGTTGACATGAGCTTACGCTCAGAGTCAAATGGCAATTCAGCTACACGAGGATATTTGTCTAAAAATCCTTTAACATCATAGCCCTTGTCCAAGGCATACTGGATGAAGGCTGTTTCGGTTGGGTCACCAATCAGGTTGCCTTCCACATCGATTTTCGTATCATTGGCCAAGACAACTGAACGTAGAAGGGGCATTTCAAGACCTAGTTCAATGTCATCAGCTGAGTCATGTAGGACTGCATCGTAAAAGACTTTTTCGACTGTCATCTTGTTCATAGTCAGCGTACCAGTCTTATCAGAAGCGATGATTTCCGTTGAACCAAGCGTTTCAACTGCTGGCAATTTACGAACGATAGAGTTACGTTTAGCTAAGACTTGAGTACCAAGGGCAAGAACGATAGTCACGATAGCTGGGAGCCCTTCTGGTATGGCTGCAACAGCAAGGGCAACAGAGGTCATCAACTCACCAAGTGGATTTTTCCCTTGAATGAAGACACCCACTACAAAAGTAACAAGGGCAATGACCAAGATAGCATAGGTCAAGACCTTAGAAAGGTTGTTCAAGTTTTGTTTGAGTGGTGTATCCGTCTCATCCGCATCTTGGAGCATGCCAGCGATATGACCAACTTCAGTGTACATACCTGTATTGACAACAACACCCATCCCACGACCATAGGTCACGTTTGAGTTTTGGAAGGCCATATTCACACGGTCACCAATACCAGCATCTGCAGCAAGATCAACTGTCAGGTCTTTTTCAACTGGAACAGACTCACCTGTAAGAGCTGCTTCTTCAATTTTAAGAGAGTTGGCTTCTAGCAAACGTAAGTCTGCTGGCACTACGTCACCTGCTTCGAGGGCAACGATATCTCCAGGTACCAATTCTTTAGAGTCAATCTCCGCCATATGCCCATCACGAAGAACGCGGGCAG
>CAURMD010000055.1:0-5215 GCA_963525985.1 uncultured Streptococcus sp.
TTGATCCTGAATTGTTATTTGAAAAGCAAAAATCCACCCCGAAGGATGGATTGATACTTTAACGCACTTCTGCATTGACTTTTTCTTCGAGAGACGCTTGGATTTTTTCCATATAGCGTGCGACTTCTTCGTCCGTTAAGCTATCTTCTGGATTTTGGAAGGTCAAGCTATAAGCCATTGACTTCATACCAAGTCCTAGTTTTTCGCCTGAGAAGACGTCAAAGAGTTTAATATCTGTCAAACGTTTCACACCGGCAGTTTGGATCGCGTCCACAACTTCTTGGTGAGTCACTTCTGCCTTGAGAAGGAGGGCAACGTCACGGCTGACTGCTGGGAATTTGGTGATTTCCACAAATGGAGCAGCAGGTTGAAGCGCAGCTTCGATGGCTGAAAGATTAAGCTCAGCTACATACGTTTCTGGAATATCGTAAGCCTTAGCAGTGACTGGATGCACTTGGCCAAGGAAACCAAGAACTTGGTCACCGAGTGAAATGATAGCTGTACGACCTGGATGAAGGCTAGCGATTTCAGATGTTGCTGTATAGGTTACTTCGAGTCCCAAACGAGTAAAGAGGGCTTCAAGGATTCCCTTAGCATAGAAGAAATCAACTGGAACTGCTGCTGTTTGGAAATCTTTTTCAGCAACCAAGCCTGTCAAGGCAAAGGCAAAGCTGTTGATCTCATTTGGAAGTTCTTCTTTTGGATTTCCTGTTTGTTCAAAGACTTTTCCAATCTCGTAAAGGGCCAAGTTTTTATTCTTACGAGCCACGTTGTAGGCAATGGTATCAAGGATACCTGAGATCATATTTTGACGGAGGACTGAACGGTCTACAGTCATTGGCCACATGAGTTCCGTAAGGTTACTTGGTTGAGCTGTGAACTCAACTGCTTTTTCAGGAGTTGTTAGAGCGTAGGTGATGATTTCTGTCAAACCGGCTCCTTCAGCGATGGTACGAACTTGACGGCGGAGTTTTTGTGTGGCTGTCAATTCACCAGCTGTACCATCATCTTTTGGAAGACTGGTTGGCAAGCGGTCATATCCATAGATACGAGCGATTTCTTCAAAGAGGTCTGCTTCGATAGTGATATCCCAACGGCGACGTGGTACGCTGACTGTAAAGCTATCTGCATTTCCAGAAAGGCCAAAGCCAAGACGACGGAAGACATCTTCGACATCAGCGTATGAAAGCTCCGTACCAAGGACACGGTTAACATCAGCAAGAGTTGAAGAAACTTCCACATCAGAGGTATCAAGCTCACCCGCTGAAACGATGCCCTTACGCACCGTCGCACCTGCAAGCTCTGCAATCATGCTAGCTGCCGCATCAAGGGCTTCATTAACAGTTGCCACATTGATACCTTTTTCAAAGCGAGAAGATGACTCAGAACGAAGGTTGAGGCGACCACTGGTCTTGCGGATTGATTTTCCGTTGAAGACTGCAGCTTCAAGGACAACACGACTAGATTTTTCAGAGATTTCTGTTGCTTGACCACCCATAACACCTGCAAGGGCTACTGGCTTGTCTGCGACAGTGATGACTAGGTCATTCACGTCCAAGTCACGTTCTTCACCATCTAAAGTCACTAATTTTTCACCAGCACGCGCTTCACGCACACGAATGTCATTCCCTTCAAAAGTGTCCAAGTCAAAGGCGTGCATTGGTTGACCAAAGTAGAGCAGAATGTAGTTTGTCACGTCCACTACGTTATTGATTGGACGGATTCCTTCATTCATGAGAAGGTTTTGCAACCATTGTGGACTTGGTGCGATAGTCACATTGTCCAAGATACGGGCCGCATAGTATGGCGCCTTATCTGTTTCAATCTCTACAGAAAGAGCATCTGCTGTAGCTTGGTCAGTTTCTGAAAGAGTAAATTCTTTAAAGTTGACTGCCTTGTCATAGATAGCTGCCACTTCGTGAGCCACCCCACGCATAGAAAGAGCATCTGCACGGTTGGGTGTGATAGACAGTTCGATGATTTCATCATCCAAGTCTAGGTAGGAGAAGACTTCATCTCCAGGAACAGCATCTTGAGGCAAGATTTGGATGCCATCTGCAAATTCTTTCGGTACAACAGAGTCAGAAATTCCTAATTCACCAAGTGAACAGATCATCCCAAGTGACTCAAGACCGCGGATTTTCCCTTTTTTGATCTTGTAATTGTCAGCAATGCGAGCTCCCGGAAGTGCCACCATGACCTTGATGCCTGCACGCACATTCGGTGCACCACAGACGATTTGACGGGCTTCTTCTTCACCCACATTAACCTGACAGACATGCAAGTGAGTTTCTGGCACATCTTCGCAAGACAAGACCTCACCGACGACAATTTTTGAGAGACCAGCAGCAGGTGATTCGACACCTTCTACCTCGATCCCTGTAGTTGACATTTTTTCAGCCAACTCTTGTGATGGCACATCAATGTCCACCAATTCTTTTAACCATTTATAAGATACAAGCATAATTTAGTTCTCCAGAATGACAGTTGCCACTCTGGTTCTTTTCCTTTCCTATCATTTCAATAGAAGAATCATCTTCTTACCTTAATTTCTTTTTCAGTAACCAATCCGTATCTACTTTTTGACCAACCATAAAATGATGTTGGCTAAATTTTTCAAAACCATATCGATTATAAAATGCTTGAGCCTTTGTATTATGCTCCCAAACACCTAACCAAGCCCAAGAAAAACTATTTTGGGTAGCAAGTTCCAGAGCAAATTCAAACAGTTGCTTACCGAATCCAAATCCTTGGAATTTTTGTAGCACATAGAGGCGTTGAATTTCAAAAGCGTCCTCTAATTCTCTCTCAGTCTGAGCACTTCCCCAGTTGACTTTGAGAAAACCAGCTATCTCCTCTTCATGCATAATGAAATAGGTTTCGGATTCTGGATTTTCCAACTCAGTTGACAAAACTCTCAGACTATAAGCCTCTTCAAAGTATTCCTGTAACTGCTCTTCCGTATTATCATGCGCAAATGTTTCACGAAAGGTTTGTTTGGCTATTTTAGCCAACACCTCAACATCTGCCTTTTCTACTTTTCTAATCATTATTTAAACTGTTCTGAGAAGCGGACATCTCCTTGGTAGAATCCACGGATATCGTTGATTCCGTAACGGAGCATAGCTACACGTTCTTGACCAAGACCAAAGGCAAATCCAGAGTAAACAGTCGCATCGATACCACTCATTTCAAGGACACGTGGGTGAACCATACCGGCCCCCATAATTTCGATCCAACCTGTTTTCTTACATACGTTACAGCCTTCTCCACCACACTTGAAGCAAGAAACATCCACCTCAACAGATGGCTCTGTGAATGGGAAGTAAGATGGGCGCAAACGAATCTGACGCTCTTCACCAAACATTTTTTGCACAATCAATTGAAGGGTTCCTTGAAGGTCTGCCATAGAAATGTTTTTCCCAACAACCAAACCTTCAATTTGGTGGAATTGGTGACTGTGGGTCGCATCGTCCGTATCACGACGGAACACACGCCCTGGTGAGATCATTTTCAAAGGACCTTTAGAGAAATCATGGGCATCCATAGCACGCGCTTGAACTGGAGACGTGTGGGTACGGAGCAAGATTTCTTCAGTGATATAGAACGTGTCCTGCATATCACGAGCTGGGTGGTCTTTTGGAAGGTTCATACGTTCAAAGTTATAGTAGTCTTGCTCCACTTCAAAACCATCCACGACTTGGTAACCCATACCGATGAAGATATCTTCGATTTCTTCACTGGTTTGTGTCAAAACGTGACGGTGACCAGTCGCAACTGGACGACCTGGAAGTGTCACATCGATACTCTCGCTAGCCAGTTGAGCCGCAACTTTCTTTTCTTCCAAGAGCTTAGCTGTTTCTTCAAAAGCAGCTGTCAAGACATCACGAGCTTCATTAACGTGTTTCCCAATGATTGGACGCATCTCAGCAGAGACATCTTTCATCCCTTTGAGGATTTCAGTAAGTGAACCCTTTTTCCCAAGGACTGAGACACGCAAATCTTGCATCTCTTTTTCATTTTCAGCAGTAATCTGCTTCAAGCTAGCCAGCGTTTCTTCGCGAAGCGCTTTTAATTGTTCTTCAATAGTTGACATAATTCCTCCATCAGTCTCTCGTAGATAAAAAGAAAACCACATGCCAAAAACTCCACTCGGAGCGTTGACACGCGGTACCATCCGTTTTCATCTGACAAGTCAGACCTTCATTTCTAAATCCATGCGCAAGTGAATTCACCCAGCTTTCATATAAAGAGCTTGCAGTCACGGCTCTCCTCCCTGATATACTTCCCTTGAGTTACTAGTCTTGCAGATTTCTATTCAATTACTACTTAGTTTATCAGATTTTTAGTTAAAAAACAAGTTAGATTAGACTAATTTCAGTATAAAACTCATTCCTTTTTCTGTTGCTCCATTTTCCACAAATCCAAGCGACTTGAAACACCTCCTAGAAGCATGATTGTAGGTGTAGATTTCCTTGACTCTCAATTCTTTCCATCCTTTTACTCGAGCCAATTCAATCAAAGTACTTAGAACCTTTTTCCCAATCCCTCGATGTTGGTAAGCGGGATTCCCAATCACAATGGGGAGATTATCCTGAGATAGTGTAACATCCCCAATTGGAAACCATTCTCCCTTCTCCTTGACTTCAATCCAAAAAAGTTCACCATGCTGATCCAAATGGGAATACATGGCTTCCAAAGTTTCTTGACTATAAGGTTTCTTCACACCATCTACGAGGTAAACTAAGTCCACATTCTGATACCAAGCAAAAGCTTCTTCACAATGATTGACCTTATAATAAGGAACAAGACGCAGTGAATTATCTATTTGTAGGGTCTGTTTCATCTGCTTTCCTTTTCAATAAAAGAGTTGCTGCTTGATTAAAACCATCACACCAGTTATACCATTTTGCTTCATACTCATCTTGAGCTAAGATATGATTTTTTAAATCCAGAACAGAATAAATCTTTCTTTCCTCACAAGCTTGCGCATAGAGATGATATAGTTCATCACCGCCGTCTCTATCAAACTCAGCAAAAATCGTATCCAGACCTGCCAATAAAGCCTGATAAGCCCTGTGATGCCCGTCTGTAATCAACAAGCAATTTCCAAATGCAAGAATACTAATTGGATCAACATTGTTTAGTTCTACAGACTGATAAAGCATCTGAATATCTTGCAACTTCTTTTCTGATAAGTATAGTTGAGTCGGAT
>CAURMD010000056.1:0-5163 GCA_963525985.1 uncultured Streptococcus sp.
AGCAGAGCGTGATTACCTCAACCGTAAACTCAAAGCTCAGTTCAAGTCAGCTGATATCTTTGCAGCTAAGACCCTCATCACCCTAGGTGAGAGTGAAGTCGAAAGCGGACAAGTAACGGTCAAGAACAACCAAACCCGAGAAGAAGTGCAAGTGTCACTTGAAGCAATCAGTCAAAATTTCTCAGAAATCTTTGAAAAATTAGGCTTTTAATAGTAGAAAAACTGGTCAGGAACCTACTCCTGACCTTTTTCTTTTGCAAAATGACAAAAATCATAAACTTTTTGACAAATATGCTTGTCAAAAAGAAAAAGATGTGTTACAATAAATTCAAGTTAAGAAATAGGAATGAGAAAGGAGCTATGATGTGGGTAGTAGTATTTATACTATTTATGATTTTCTTTTATTCTAATAATTCTAAAAAAATCAAGAAACTAGAGAATAAAATCAAAAAGCTTGAGCGAAAAGAGAAAGGAAATGCAGAAATGTCAAGATTATTGCAAGAAATGATTGGAAAGAAACCAATTATAACGGGAGTGTATATTGGGCCAGATAACTGGGAAGTTGTGGATGTTGATGAGGAATGGGTCAAACTACGTAGTGTTGATAAAGAGGGGAAAGAAAAATTCAAGTTGCAACGTATTGAGGATATCCAAGCCGTTGAATTTGACGGAAAGTAGGTGTGTAACATGCAACTAAAAAATCGTCTAAAAGAGCTGCGAGCTCGCGATGGCCTCAATCAAACCGAACTAGCCAAGCTAGCAGAGGTTTCCAGACAGACCATTAGCCTATTAGAACGGGACGAATACACCCCGTCCGTTGTGATTGCCTTAAAAATATCTCAGATTTTCAACGAAACAGTCGAATCGGTATTTCGCTTGGAGGAGGACGAGTGATGAACAAGTATAGAGTGATTTATTATATGAGTGTTCTTGCCCTCATTGTGAATGCTTTTGCTATGATTGGAACATTACTAGGTTGGTTCTATTTTGTTGAAAGTAAGTATTTGTTTTGGCTTAATTTATCCCTCGTGTCCATTTTCAATCGGTTGAAGAAAAAGGAGAAAAATGATGAACAAGTATAAAGTGATCTATTATGTAGTTGTCGCAGCTCTATTAGTCAGCGTATTTCTATTGATTGGGATAGACTTAGGCTGGTTTAGTCCCTATCAGAGCGACCAATTTATTTGGGCCTATTTTGCCCTCATACCAGTCGTTGACTGGATTGAAAAGAAATCCAAAAATCTAGCAAGTGAATAAGGAGAATGAATATGAAAAAGAAAAAGAAACGTGGATTGTTGTTTTTAATGTGTGTTGTCTTGGGAGCTTTCTTGGGCATGTTTGTAGGGATGTTTAAGGCTGGTGCCGAATCCCACGGAATTATGTTAGATGTAAAACCCTTGATACCATGGCTATCAGCTATCAGCTTACTACTAGCCGTCATTATTCTTTTTTTGACTTTCAATTTCCTAAAGAAAAGCAGAAAATTTCATTCCTTGTATCAAGAGGAAATGGATGATAATCTGAATGAAACCTATTATGTGCAAATGTATCGGAATCTCGAGTTTGGAACCATTGCTTTTAATATTGCAAGCGTAGCAATTTCATTGTCTATTTTTCTCTCATTAAATGAAGTGGTTATATTGCATACAGATCACCAAACATTTTCCCTCTCTTTCTTAGTCTTTGTGCTATCCTTAGTCGCTCAAAAATCTCTTTTTAAAACAATTGCGATTGTGCGTCAGTTTGATTTGGCTCTTTTCTCTACACCAAAGGATGTCTTAGATTATGTCAATTCTTACGATGAAGGGGAGCGCCAGGCTAATTTGGAACAGAGTTTTCGAATTTTATTCCAATTACACCAATATGTCTTACCAGCCTTATATGTTTTTCTTATTATCATTTCTTTCTTGACAGGAGAGATTCAACTACTAGCCTTCTTGCTTGTAGGAGCCATCCATGTTTATATCAATGTGATGCAGTTACCTATGGTAAAACGTTATTTCAAATAAAGGAGTTTCTATGATTCGTGTTGAAAATGTAAGCAAAAGTTTTGGGAGCAAAAAAGCTCTTCATCAGATTTCTTTTGAGATTAAGGAAGGTGAAATCTTTGGTTTTCTTGGCCCTTCTGGCTCAGGTAAAACAACCATGATCAATGTCTTGACAGGTCAGTTGGCTGCAGATCAAGGTAAAACAGTTTTGTTAGGCAAGAATTCTCAAGATTTAACCTCAAATGATTTGGAACAAATCGGTATTGTTAGTGATGGAAGTGGTTTTTATGAAAAGATAAGTCTTTATAAAAATCTTCTCATCTATGCTAAGTTATATGGTCTCAAGTCAGATAGAGTAAATCAGGTGCTCCAACAGGTTGGATTGGCAGATGCTAAAGACATCATCGCAGAAAAGTTATCTACTGGAATGAAACAACGAATGTTCTTGGCTCGTGCCCTTCTGAATGCTCCTAAGATTCTCTTTCTAGATGAGCCAACCAGTGGCTTAGACCCTACAACATCTAAGATGATTCATACCCTACTTCAAGAATTAAAGCAGGCGGGGACAACTATCTTTCTGACCACGCATGATATGAATGAAGCAACTCTGCTTTGTGATCGCTTATCTCTTTTAAATAAGGGAAACTTAATAGAGTATGGAAGTCCACAAGATATTATCCAGAAGTACCATGTGGATAAGAAAGTACGTGTGGTTTATAACGATGGACGAGAACAGATCGTTCCATTTGAAGAATTGCCACATTTAGACACGACAGATTTGATGGTGGTTCACTCTTGTGAGCCAACACTAGAAGAAATCTTTATCAGATTAACAGGAGAAAAGTTAGATGTTTAGAAAATTAAATGCCCTACTATGGTTAAGAGTGCAAGTTCTTATCAGCAATTCAACTTTGTTGGCGACTCTATTGATGCCTTTTGGTACTGCTGTTCTATATAATGAATTTTCAAATAAGGATGGACAATTGAGCCTATTTTTACTATCTGCTAGCTTGACGATGGTCTTGAGCATGGGAAGTGGTTATATGGTATCGATTATGATGGCAGAAGATAAGGAAAAACGAAATCTCAAATCACTCATCCTAAGTGGTGTGACAGCAATAGAATATACTTTCAGTATGCTCGTTCTACCTATTTTGATAATGTTGGTTGCTATGATTGTACTTCCCATCTATCTTAAAGTAGATGTATCTGGTTATTTAGTTGCCTATGCTATCTATTTGCTCCTAGCAACTATTTGTATTATTTTTCTCAACCTTCTAATCGGTGCGGTGTCAGATACTCAATCTAAAGCGCAAGTCTATAGTATCTTTCCTATGTTAATTGTCTCTATTTTACCCATGATTGCTTCTCAAAATGATACGGTTCAAAAAGTGTTGGATTACTCGTTCGTTGGTCCTATTGTAAATCTTTTAAATAAAAAAGGTGGAGAAATATCTTTTTCTAACATCGGTATGTTACTTGCCTGGGTACTTGTATTAGGAATAGCAAACCTCTTTGTATTAAAAAACAGCTATAAAGCAAGATAGGAGATTTATATGAAATTACTTAAAAACCTTGGCTGGTTTCTTCTAGCTTTTCTATCCTTTTTCTTTGGCTATGGCTTCATTCAGGGGCTCGCGACTACGTCGCTTGCCTTAGGAGCTTCACCCTATGCTGTGACCTTGCTCTATGTGGCCTTGGCTGGAGTTTATGTGTACGGTATTTACAAATGGTATCAGAAAGGTCCTGTTCGTATTGAGAAGAGTGGCTTCAACCGATTTATTTGGCTTCCTGCCTTGGTTTGGTTCTTATCTCTGGTTGTCCAGTTTTTCTTGCCAAATGATCCTTCAGTAAATCAGCAAATAGCGACAGACTTGACCTTGTCTCAACCACTCTTCTCCTTCTTTGCGGTCGTTATTTTTGCTCCTTTGACGGAAGAACTTATCTTTAGAGGGATGTTAGCACGCTACCTCTTTCCTAAGCAGGACAATAGTAAACAAACTCTGATTTTTCTTCTGGTATCCAGTGTTCTGTTTACCTTGATTCATTTCCCAGGTGATGTGCAACAATTTTTTGTCTATTTTAGCCTTGGTTTTAGTTTAGGCTTGGCTTACATTAGCAGAAAAGGTCTGGTCTACAGTATTTCTCTTCACGCTTTGAATAATTTAGTCGGCTTTTTGATGATTCTCATGCTATAATAGAGTCAGGAGGTCACATGAAACGAGTAATTTTATTAGCAGTGATTCAGGCAGTTGTTCTATTTTTCATCATTGGAGCGCTAGCTTATGCCTTTAAGGGCGATTTCTTCTACAACTATCTAGCAGTTGTCTTTGCCCCTATTGCAGGTGTCTTGCGCTTTGGGACAGCTTACACAACGGAGATTGTCTTGCCTCGAAAGGCAGCCGAAATCGCTGAAAAGCGTAAAGCAGGCAAAAATTCAAAATAAAAGAGTCCGGTGAACTTCATCGGATTTTTGTATGGGCGCTAATTTTTAGCTCCCTCATTTGATTTTTAAAGACAGGCAAACTTTTCTGCTGATTTTCATGAAGAGCCTGCGCTTTTATGGTAAAATAGTAACAGAATAAAAGAGGAGAGAAAACATGAAACGTAGTATGTATGCTGGTCGTGTTCGTGAGGAACACATCGGACAAGAAATGACCTTGAAAGGATGGGTTGGCCGTCGTCGTGACCTTGGTGGTTTGATCTTTATCGACCTTCGTGACCGTGAAGGAATCATGCAGTTGGTTATCAACCCTGAAAAAGTATCTGCAGAGGTCATGGCAACAGCTGAAAGCCTTCGTAGCGAATTTGTTATCGAGGTGACTGGTCAGGTCGCTGCGCGTGAGCAAGCCAATGATAAGTTGCCAACTGGTGCAGTTGAGTTAAACGTGACAGCCTTGACAGTGCTTAATACAGCTAAGACAACCCCATTTGAGATTAAGGATGGCATTGAGGCCAATGACGATACGCGTTTGCGTTACCGTTACCTTGACCTTCGTCGTCCAGAAATGTTGGAAAATCTTAAACTTCGTGCCAAAGTGACCCACTCTATCCGTAATTACTTGGATGAGTTGGAGTTTATCGACGTGGAGACACCATTCCTTTCTAAGTCAACTCCTGAAGGGGCGCGTGACTACTTGGTGCCATCTCGTGTTAATAAAGGGCATTTTTACGC
>CAURMD010000057.1:0-5041 GCA_963525985.1 uncultured Streptococcus sp.
CAGCATATGCCATATTTGGTAAGTTAGCTTCTATCATTGGAATTAGTTCTTTTTGTAGTAACATATGAGCTCCTTTGTTAAAGTAAACGTTTACATTATTTATTCTAACACTTATTTTTTTTTTTTCAATATTTTTCATGATTTAGAAACTAGTTTCCAATTTCTTTCATTTCATAACAGAACAACAAATATAAAGATATAACAATTTTTTATTCTTTATATTTGTGTTTTATGCCTTTTAAGAACATTTATCGACGTCGATATACTCATATATACATGTTTTATTAATTTATATTTTTATTTTATTATTTCTTTCGGAATTTCTATACAACATTTTATTTCTAAAAAAATAGAAAAAATGTTCCTAGTTTCTTTATTTTATACTGTTAATACATTTTTGTTTCCGAATTAATAATAATCCTATAAAAACTACTGATTTATGAGATAAATCAGAACACCTATTTTAAAAAAGCAGCAAACTATAAACTAGTAGGTTCCACACCAAATGTAGCCCCATACTACCCCATAAGTCCGATTTATAGCGCACCATCCCTAAAAACATTCCCAATGAAACATATAAACACCAAGCTAGAATGGTTCCTGGATGATGAGCTAAGGCAAATAAAACACTTGTCAACGCAACTCGAATATCTAATTTTCTGACCAAGTTCCATAAAATTTCTCTATACAGAAATTCTTCAACCATACTCGCATTGATTAAGAACAATAAAAATGAAAACCAAGGAACTTGATGTTGAAGTCCAATTAAGTTTGCTTGATTCGTGGTTCCTTGAGCATGGATTAGGCTAAAACATAGACTTATAATCAGTAGGCTAATGAATCCAATACCAAGCCATTTCATCCTAGTTTTCATATTGACCTTATGAGCTTGTTTGCGTTGGCCATACATCCATAAAAAAGAAATGAGTGACGCACCATAGAGAATCTCTAGTATAGTTAACTCACCGATACAAAGAAATTTCAGTAAGTATAGAGATACCAATAGGACATTTACTTGTTGGAATATATAAACTGGAATTATTCTTTTCATAGTTACCTCCGAAATAAATCTTCATAATCTAAATCTAATACCTGCACAATCCTTTCTACCCATGGACTTTGAGGCATTCGTTGTTCCATCTTATAGTGGCGAATCTTTTGATACAAACGATTCAATTCACTTGGATAGTGAAACTCTCCCGCAAACATTTTTCTGGTTAACTCAATCCAGCTGATATTTCTTTCAGCCAAAATAATGGACAAGTTCTCCCAAAATCGTTCAGCCATATTGCTTCTCCTTTAGTTAGATAAATAATGTGTTTGTACCATGTAAATCAATTGTTTCGTATCTCTTGGCAATAAAGCTCTAGCCTCCTCCAGATTCAGATTTGGATAAACTCGCTTATTTGAAACCGCAAGAGGAAGTCTGATGGTTAGTTCAGGATTTTTTAATATCATTTCGATGAAATCTGTTAATTTTAGGTTATCACGGTTCTTAAATCGTAATAAATTAGGAGATAAAAACTCAAAACAATCTGAAGAATAGCTCATCATCTCAATTAATTTATCCTTTGTCATTTCAGAAACTGAATGACAAGATACCTCGATGCCATAGTTTTGGAAGAAGTCTAAAAGAAGTTGATTTCTTTGGCTATTTTTACTTAGATAGAGATCAATCATGGGAGACCTCCCAAAGATTCGGTTCCATTTGATATTCTGAAACGATTAAGGAATCTAATAAATTTGCGAAGTTAATCGGTTTCTTGTCTTCATCATAAGCTTTTACAGTTACTTGGGTTGTAAGTATTCCCTCTTTTCCCTCGGCTCGATAGCCTTGTCCATATAAAACAAAAACAAGATTCTGATTATCATCTACAAAGGCATCAGCTCCGTTCTTTATATCCTGACTTTCAAGGAATTCCATAATGTTTTGAAGATAGGATTCATAAAATAGTGGGTAATTGTGTTTTTTATGGTAATAATCTAAAAATTTCACTTCAAACTCACATGGATAATTGGGCATCAAAAATATTTGTTCATCCAACTGCATCATTTCTGCATCATGTAATTCTGTTTCTAATTCATCACAATATAGTATTGACTCTTTATTTAACGCTTTCATCTTTTTCCTCTATTTCTTTTAATTTCATTGCGATTGCGGCAATCACAGGAACGGTTACACTATTACCAGCTTGTTTATAGAGCTGACTATTACTAGAGACTTTTCTAGCAGCTTCAAAAGCCCAATCAGGAAAGCCCTGCAGTCTAAAACACTCTTTAGGAGTGATTCGTCGTATCCTGAGACGGTAAAATTGCCCATCAATTAAGACACCAGCAACATGGTAAACTTGCTTATCTTCTCCTTCATAGCTAGCCACTACTACTCCCATTTGCCCACTAGTTGTTAACGTATTCGCTATACCTTTTCCAACTCTACCACGACGATACTGAGAACTTGGTCTTTCTAAATTGATTGAATCCCCAATCTCTGCTTGAGCATATCCTTTTTTCGTTGCTTCCCGTACTTTTAGAAATTGTATTGGTTCTGGAATTAGTATTTTGGGGATTTTATCTCCACCTTGCATCGTAGTCAGTGTTGGAGATAAGCCCTCACTTCCATAGACGCGACCGGTCTCCTTAAAGCTAGTTGGTAAATCTCCAACAACGACAATACCATGGCGATCCTGAGTATTTAAAGTAAACATTGGCTCTTGATTATCCTTGAAACGTCTACCATTTTGTCTTTTGTCTAATCTATCTGGTGTCATACAAGGAATCGCAACTTTAAATCCTTCTCCTTTTCCACGAACTAAGGTTGGTGCAAGACCTTCTGAATAATAAACTTTACCGCTCATTCCACTTTTTGATGGATTCAAATTCCCTAATGTCTTTAAAGTCTCAGAGTTAGTTGCTTGACCTTCTCGTCTGAAAGGAAATAAGAGTCTGGTACCTTTCTTTCTAGAATGTCCGATAATAAACACCCTCTCTCTGTTTTGGGGAACGCCAAAATCCTTACTGTTAAGCACCTGCCACTCAACATCAAACCCCAACTCATCAAGTGTGGTAAGAATTGTGGTGAACGTCCGTCCCTTATCGTGATTGAGTAGGCCTTTAACATTTTCAAGAAAAAGAAAACGTGGTTGGATTTGTTTGGCCGCTCGAGCAATTTCAAAGAATAAAGTGCCTCTAGTATCTTCAAATCCCAATCGTCTTCCTGCGATTGAAAATGCTTGACAAGGGAATCCCCCACAGATGACATCGACTTTCCCTCTAAGTTTTTTAAATTCGTCATCTGAAACATCTCGTATGTCATGAAATTCAATTTCTCCTTCCGTTTGAAAAATGGACTTATAAGATTTCCTAGCAAATTTATCAATCTCACAAAATCCAATACACTCGTGTCCAACACTTTCCATTCCAAGTCGAAAACCACCGATACCTGAAAATAAATCAATAAATTTCATTTCTTTATCACCCCTTTCTGACCGACTATAAATGTCCAAATAGTCACACCACTTGAAATGACAATGAGCATAACTAATATCCACTCGATTGGCGACATTTTAACCACCTCCTTTTCTAACACGGTTATTCCAAACGGAATATAGGCCATTAAACACAAATTCAGCTAAAACTTCCGCACGTCTAACAAAGTGAACATTATCTAGAGCATACTGATAGATTCTCTCAAAATCAGTCATAGCAATTTCACTGGCTGTTTCAGAAAAACCCTCTCGTCTAAATTGATCTTGTACCAATCCCCAAATATAATCTCGATCATATTTTGTGACCTTTTCTACTTTTCTTCTCAAGATAGGTTGAGTATTCCTTTCTTCCTCATCCTCAATAAATAAAGATTCAGTCTCACTATATTTAGTCTCACTAACTTCAGTCTCACTAGGGGTTGAATGTGAGACGGGGGCCGTTTCATTTTCAACCTGCCCTAGTCTTTTTTTAACACTAGGCCTGTTTGAATTACCTACTGGGGTAGAAGACAACTCCCCTAAATAAATCTTATTAGCTAGTCTTCCTTTCTCACTTGAAGACTGTTGAACTTCATCAATTAAGTCATATTCTTTAAGAGTTTTTTTGATTGATAGTAGTTTTGACTTCGAACAACCTAACAGCCTCATCAGTTTAGAATTAGAAAATACTAAATAAACCGCTCCTTCTTCATCTATCCAACCACGACTAAGAGATAATTCTAAACGATCTTTTAAAATAGAATAAGCCACCTTTACTTCTAATTTCATATCCATATATTTCTCATCCTCAAAAAGAATTTTAGGTAATTTATAATACCGTTCTGAAGTTTGGTATTGATTTGCGGTAATTCGTTTCATAGCGCTCCTCCAAGTTCTTTGAGTATTAAATCTCCACTTGATTCCAATCGAACCAAGCCACTTTTTTCTAATTCAGCCATAAGAGAGATGGCTTCAACAATGTCAATTCCCATTTCACGTACTAAAAATGAAATGACAATATAGCGTGATGATTGTAATTCTTTTGTCATTTTTCCTCCTGAAAATAAAAAAAGGAGAACAATATACAATTGTTCTCTCTTTAGATAAATATTTATTGTTGTATTCATTTTTCCGATGCGCAAACGACATCTACAAATACATATACATCTATGTGCCTTTTTAGGACTTTTTTGACGTCAAAATTGCCTTTATCTACAAAGACAAAATGCTTGTAAAATAGCTTAAAATCAAGGATTTTCACCCTTTTTTTCGTTGTAGCAACACTACACACTCCACGTGATGCGTTTGCGGAAATAAATCCACCGGCTGTACTTTCTTCAACTCATATCCCAATTCTTGGTAGAGTTTGATATCACGCGCCATGGTTGCAACATTGCATGAGATATAGGCGATGCGGTCTGCTCCTGTTTGAGCGCTTGCCTTGATAAAGCTTTCTGTAAGCCCCTTGCGTGGAGGATCAACCAAGATAACGGTTGGTTGAATTCCCTCCTTGAGCCAATTTTTCATAGCATTTTCAGCTGTGTCACAGACATAGTGGGCGTTTGAAATATTGTTCA
>CAURMD010000058.1:0-4832 GCA_963525985.1 uncultured Streptococcus sp.
TTTCTCCAAATAAACGAGTTGTCCAGATTTCACCATCAACTGATTTATCAGAGATAATTGTTAGACTTGCTAGTTCCGTTTCAATAGGATATCCTGTTTGACTGTCAAAAATATGATGGTAATCTTTTCCATCAACTGTCAGGTGACGTTCATAAATGCCCGAAGTCACGACAGATTGATTGACAACAGGGATGGTCATTAAGTGATTTCCCCTTGGATTGGCTGGGTCTTGAATCCCGATTTGCCAAGGCTGATTTGCTCTTGCCTGATTTTTTCCAATAGTCAGGATATTCCCTCCCAGATTGATCAAGGCAGATGTCACTCCCTCTTCTCTAAGAAATTGGGCAACCTTGTCCGCACTATAACCCTTGGCTAAACAACCAAGATCGATCTTCATTCCTTTTTGTTTTAAAAACACAGTGGAAGTGGAAGAATCTAACTCGATATAATGAGGATTGATTAAAGGGAGCACCGATTCAATTTCTTGAGGTTGGGCCACTTTGGCATCTGAAAAACCGATGCGCCAAGTTTGAATCAAGGGACCAATGCTGATATTGAGATGACTAGAGGGCGCTAGGCTATGCTCTAATCCAAGTGAAATCAATTCAAACAAATCAGGATGAACTTTGACTGGAGCTATTCCAGCTTGATAATTGATTTCCATCAACTCTGATTCTTGACTATTGGCATTGAAGCGGTATTCTAGCTCTCTGAGTAAATCAAAGGATTTTTGGAGCAAGCTATCTGCTCGCTCATCTACTAATGAAATAGTGATAGTAGTCCCCATTAGGCGTTCGGAATGTGAACTAAGAGGCAAGCTACCAACTCCTTTCTCTTATGAAAAGAAGGCTGAAATATAGTAAATTTATATTAAATTTAACCCCTTACATTTTCTTTCCATGATACTAGCATACCATAAAGTCAGCGTTTTCACAAATAAAATTTGAAAACTTGTCAAGAAATATGCTCAAGAAATGAAGAAAAATTGCAAGAATCCGTGTTAAGATACAGATTATTTACATTTTTTTACAAAAAAATCGGGAAAATTAGCTAAACTCTTGTAAACGCTAACAGTAAATGGTATACTAGAAGGGTAAATTTAAAATTGAAGGTAGGAATTTTTCTATGAGTAAAATCGTTGTAGTTGGTGCTAACCACGCTGGTACAGCATGTATTAATACTATGTTGGATAATTTTGGGAATGAGAACGAAATCGTTGTATTTGACCAAAACTCTAACATCTCTTTCCTAGGATGTGGAATGGCTCTTTGGATTGGGGAACAAATTGACGGTGCTGAAGGCTTGTTCTATTCTGATAAAGAAAAATTGGAAGCTAAAGGTGCTAAAGTTTACATGAACTCACCAGTTCTTTCAATCGACTATGATAACAAAGTAGTTACAGCAGAAGTTGAAGGAAAAGAGCACAAAGAATCATACGAAAAATTGATTTTCGCTACAGGTTCTACACCAATCTTGCCACCAATCGAAGGTGTTGAAATTGTTAAAGGAAACCGCGAATTTAAAGCAACTCTTGAAAATGTACAATTCGTGAAATTGTACCAAAATGCTGAAGAAGTTATCAATAAACTTGCTGACAAGAGCCAACACCTTGACCGTATCGCCGTTGTTGGTGGTGGTTACATCGGTGTTGAACTTGCTGAAGCCTTTGAGCGTCTTGGAAAAGAAGTTGTCCTTGTCGATATTGTTGATACTGTCTTGAACGGTTACTATGACAAGGACTTCACACAAATGATGGCCAAGAACTTGGAAGACCACAACATCCGCTTGGCGCTTGGTCAAACTGTTAAAGCAATCGAGGGTGACGGTAAAGTTGAACGCTTGATTACTGATAAAGAAACTTTCGATGTGGATATGGTTATCCTTGCAGTTGGTTTCCGTCCAAATACAGCTCTTGCTGATGGTAAGATTGAACTCTTCCGTAACGGTGCCTTCCTTGTAGACAAGAAACAAGAAACTTCACTTCCAGGTGTATTTGCCGTTGGTGACTGTGCGACTGTTTATGACAATGCTCGTAAAGACACAAGCTACATCGCCCTTGCTTCAAACGCAGTTCGTACTGGTATCGTTGGTGCCTACAACGCTTGTGGACATGAATTGGAAGGAATCGGTGTGCAAGGATCAAACGGTATCTCTATCTACGGTCTTCACATGGTTTCAACTGGTTTGACTCTTGAAAAAGCGAAAGCTGCTGGTTACAATGCAACTGAAACAGGCTTTAACGATCTTCAAAAACCAGAATTCATGAAACATGATAACCATGAAGTAGCCATCAAGATTGTCTTTGACAAAGATAGCCGTGAAATTCTTGGTGCACAAATGGTTTCACATGACCCTGCGATTAGTATGGGAATCCACATGTTCTCACTTGCTATCCAAGAGCATGTGACAATTGATAAATTGGCATTGACAGACCTATTCTTCTTGCCACACTTCAACAAACCATACAACTATATCACAATGGCTGCACTTACAGCTGAAAAATAAAATTTGATGAACTATCTGGCCTTAAGTTAAGGTCAGATAGTTTTTTAGCCAAATCTGTACCCATACAATTACGTTTTTTTTATCTTGTGATTCATTCTGTTCTGACTTAAAATGAAATGGTAGCTACCAATACAAATGATGAGGATAAAGAAATGACTGAAAATCGTTATGAATTAAATAAAAACTTGGCACAGATGCTCAAAGGTGGGGTTATCATGGATGTTCAGAATCCTGAACAGGCCCGTATTGCAGAGGCCGCTGGTGCGGCAGCTGTTATGGCTTTGGAGCGGATTCCAGCAGATATTCGTGCAGCTGGAGGTGTTTCCCGCATGAGTGATCCAAAGATGATTAAGGAAATCCAAGAAGCGGTTAGTATTCCAGTAATGGCCAAGGTCAGAATCGGGCATTTTGTGGAAGCTCAGATTTTAGAGGCTATTGAAATTGACTATATCGACGAGAGTGAAGTTCTATCGCCAGCTGACGACCGTTTCCATGTAGACAAGAAAGAATTCCAAGTTCCTTTTGTCTGTGGGGCTAAGGACTTAGGTGAAGCCTTGCGTCGTATCGCTGAAGGTGCTTCCATGATTCGTACAAAAGGAGAACCGGGTACAGGGGATATCGTCCAAGCTGTTCGGCATATGCGTATGATGAATCAGGAAATTCGCCGAATTCAAAACTTACGTGAGGACGAACTTTATGTTGCTGCCAAGGATTTGCAAGTCCCTGTAGAATTGGTTCAATACGTCCATGAACATGGGAAATTGCCAGTTGTAAACTTCGCAGCTGGAGGCGTTGCAACGCCAGCAGATGCTGCACTTATGATGCAATTAGGGGCAGAGGGTGTCTTTGTCGGTTCAGGTATTTTTAAGTCAGGCGATCCTGTTAAACGAGCGAGTGCCATTGTTAAGGCTGTGACTAACTTCCGTAATCCTCAAATACTAGCTCAAATCTCTGAAGATTTAGGAGAAGCCATGGTTGGTATCAATGAAAATGAAATCCAAATTCTCATGGCTGAGCGAGGAAAATAGATGAAAATTGGAATATTGGCCTTGCAAGGGGCCTTTGCAGAGCATGCAAAAGTACTAGAGCAACTAGGAGTCGAGAGTGTTGAAATCAGAAATTTAGAGGATTTTCAGCAAGACCAGAATGACTTGTCAGGTTTGATATTACCTGGTGGGGAATCTACAACCATGGGCAAGCTCTTACGAGACCAGGACATGCTGATTCCCATTCGAGAAGCCATTCTATCTGGTTTACCAGCCTTTGGAACCTGTGCAGGCTTAATTTTGCTGGCTAAGGAAATTACTGCTCAGGACGAGAGTCATCTAGGAACTATGGATATGGTGGTCGAGCGTAATGCTTATGGGCGCCAATTAGGAAGTTTCTATACGGAAGCAGAATGTAAGGGAGTTGGTAGTATTCCAATGACCTTTATCCGTGGTCCCATTATCAGCAGTGTTGGAGAAGATGTAGAAATTCTAGCAACAGTTGATAATCAAATCGTTGCAGCCCAAGAAAAAAATATGTTGGTAACTTCTTTTCATCCAGAATTGACTGATGATGTGCGCTTGCACCAGTACTTTATCAATATGTGTAAAGAAAAAAGATAGTAAAAAAGCGTAAAAAATCACTTCCTGTGCTATACTGTAATTGAAATTTTTTTAGTTTTTGCGTTAGAACTGTTTCCTCAGTCCTAGCGCCTTTTCTTTTTGATAAGTATGCTTGGTGGAGAGTAGTTTGTAAACGATTCTGAGAATCTTATGAGCACAAGCAATGACGGCTTTCATCTTGCTTCCTTATGCTACTATCTTCGTTATAGCTAACTTTAATTCTCATTTATTAAGTATACCTAAGTTTTATGTTTAAGTTTTGTATAGAATAGCTGTATCTCTTAATAAAGCTATGTTTACGCTTTCAATCAAGCCTCATTTATGATACTATTATGGTAATAGAAAAAAATTCTTAGTTCGCTGAAGACCTTTATTCTAGATCCAGAGGAAATAGAAATTTTATCCATAAAAAATACGTTTCATAAGTTACTTACTTAATATTAATAGAATTCCAATATTGTATAATTAAATCAAAGATGACACTGGAATAAGGAGGATTTATTATGGTTAATAATGTAGCTGTTAAAGTCTCAAACCTTTCAAAAGAATTTTTGTTAGGGCAAGACAAAACTGTCTCTATTTTGAAAAATGTTTCTTTATCTGTCAATTATGGGGAATTTGTATCAATACTTGGTGTCAGTGGTTCTGGAAAGTCTACTTTGCTAAGTTGCTTATCAAGTTTATCTGAACCAACAAGTGGCGAAGTTGTTATCAATG
>CAURMD010000059.1:0-4804 GCA_963525985.1 uncultured Streptococcus sp.
TAAGTAGTTGGCAAATTTCAGCAGTTATGCTACTTGGAAGTCTCTTGAATATCGTCGCAGTCTATCTAGCGAGTAAGATTGGAAAGAAATATGCTGCCTTGAAGCTTTTCCCTGTCCTCGTCCTGCTGACTGGCGTCACCTACCTGCTGTCCTACTTTGGAACACCTCTAATCTATATTTTGATTTATTTGATGAGTAATGCTCTATATGCTCTTTTTCAGCCGATTTTTGACAATGATTTGCAAGAGCGGCTCCCAAGTGAAGTAAGGGCAACCATGCTAAGTATCTACTCTATGATGTTTAGCCTGAGTATGATTGTCTTCTTCCCACTGACAGGGTGGTTAATTGACAATTTAGGCTTTGTGCTAACATTCCTTTATCTAGGATTATTTTTAGTCATGATTAGCCTTCTACTTGCTATATTTTTAGGAAAATTGACTAAAAGAATGATGACAAAGTGATTCCATAGATCAAAAAAATTTACGAAAACTTGAGTGCCAAGCTCAGGTTTTTTAATAGGTTGATTTTGGAGCTGTCTTTACTTTTCTTACTCGGTTTTAACTAAGAAAAATCGGTTTGCTTTGAAGGGAGAAATAGAATTGGTTTCTTATACTCAATGAAAATCAAAGAGCAAACTAGGAAGCTAGGCGCAGGCTGTACTTGGGTACGGCAAGGCGAAGCTGACGTGGTTTGAATTTGATTTTCGAAGAGTATTCTTGCATTCACTTGTAATAAAGCTTAATAGATGGTAAAATAGACGAGTGAAAAAAAGACAAAACAAAGCAAAAAATAATCTACTGTGGCAGTATGGTCTAGGGATGACGATTTTGTTTGTGGTTATCAGTGCTTCCTTTCTGTATCTGGTTTCTCTTAGCATGAAACCCTATCAAACAGCTAAAAGTGAAGGAGAAAAATTAGCTCAGCAGTATGCAGGATTAGAGCAGGCTGATCAGGTTGACTTATACAATGGCTTGGAATCCTATTACAGCGTTCTTGGTCGTAATAAACAGCAAGAAGCGTTTGCTGTCCTGATTGGAAAAGATGACCATAAGATTTACGTTTATCAGCTAAATCAGGGTGTTTCACAAGAAAAAGCAGAAGCTGTTTCTAAGGAAAAAGGAGCTGGCGAGATTGACAAAATTACCTTTGGCCGTTATCAAGACAAACCAATCTGGGAAGTAAGGTCAGGAGCTGATTTTTATCTAGTAGATTTTGAAACAGGAGCATTGGTCAATAAGGAGGGACTATGAAACTATCCAAGCGTGTTTTAGAAATGGAAGAAAGTGTTACTTTAGCTAGTGATGCGAGAGCAAAAAAATTAAAAGCTCAAGGTAAGGATGTCCTTTTCTTGACCTTGGGACAGCCCGATTTCCATACTCCCCAAAATATTCAAGATGCAGCTGTTGCAGCCATTCGAGATGGACGTGCTTCTTTCTATACGGTAGCTTCAGGTTTGCCTGAGTTAAAAGCAGCAGTCAATACCTATTTTGAGCGTTATTATGGTTATTCCGTCGCAAGTAATGAGGTTACCTTTGCTACAGGTGCCAAGTTTTCCCTCTATACCTTCTTTATGGCTGTAATCAATCCTTTAGATGAGGTTATTATTCCAACTCCATACTGGGTTAGTTATGGAGACCAGGTCAAGATGGCAGAAGGGATTCCAGTCTTTGTTCAAGCTAAAGAAGACAATAATTTTAAAGTTACGGTGGATCAACTAGAACTAGTTAGGACAGATAAGACAAAGGTTTTGGTTCTCAATTCACCATCTAATCCGACTGGTATGATTTATACTCGTGAAGAATTACTAGCTATCGGAAATTGGGCAGTTGAGCATGATATTCTGATTTTAGCTGATGATATATACGGCCGTCTTGTTTATAATGGAAATGAATTTGTTCCAATCTCAAGTCTATCAGAAGCAATTCGTAAGCAAACCATTGTTATCAACGGTGTATCTAAAGCCTATGCCATGACGGGTTGGCGAGTTGGTTATGCGGTAGGTGATCCTGAAATCATTGCAGCTATGAGTAAATTGACGGGACAAACAACTTCAAATTTGACATCTGTTTCTCAATATGCGTCTATTGAAGCCTTAACAGGACCGCAAGATTCTGTGGAAGTTATGCGTCAAGCATTTGAAGAACGTCTCAATACCATCTATCCACTCTTGTGTGAAGTCCCTGGTTTTGAAGTGGTCAAACCGCAAGGAGCCTTCTATCTCTTCCCAAATGTCAAAAAGGCAATGGAGATGAAAGGATATACGGATGTGACAGAATTTACAACCGCTATCCTAGAAGAAGCTGAAGTGGCCTTGGTAACAGGAGCTGGCTTTGGAGCGCCAGAAAATGTCCGCCTCAGTTATGCGACAGACCTAGACACGCTTAAAGAAGCAGTTAAACGCTTGAAAGCATTTATGGGTAGTGAGAATGATTGATCATTTTGAAATTAAGGTAAAGGATTTACAAATTTCAGAAGGATTTTATAGGAGTTTTCTCGCTCCTTTGGGATATAAATTGGCTTTTAAGACTAGTTCTCTAATCAGTTTTCATGCCCCAAATAGCCCTCATCCTGGTGGTGATTTTTGGCTGGCTCAGGGGACACAAGATCCTATTCACTTTGCTTTTTTAGCAGAAAATAAGGAAGAGGTTCAAGCTTGTTATGAGGCTGGTTTAGAGGCAGGTGGGCGAGACAATGGAGCTCCTGGTTATCGCAGTGAGCAACCGATTTACTACGCTACTTTTGTGATTGATCCAGATGGGAACAATATAGAAGTGGTTTGCCATAAAGAATAAAAAAGAAAAAGGAAAAACAATGACAAAACGTGTAACGATTATTGATGTAAAAGACTATGTTGGTCAGGAAGTGACGATTGGTGCTTGGGTTGCCAACAAATCAGGAAAAGGGAAAATCGCCTTCTTGCAATTGCGTGATGGAACAGCCTTCTTTCAAGGTGTAGCCTTTAAACCAAACTTTGTCGAAAAATTTGGTGAAGAAGTGGGACTTGAGAAGTTTGATGTCATCAAACGCTTGAGCCAAGAAACTTCTGTTTATGTGACAGGAATTGTTAAAGAAGACGAACGTTCTAAATTTGGTTATGAGTTGGACATTACAGACATCGAAGTGATTGGTGAATCTCAAGACTACCCAATTACACCAAAAGAACATGGAACAGACTTCTTGATGGACAACCGTCACTTGTGGCTCCGTTCTCGTAAGCAAGTAGCTGTGATGCAAATTCGTAACGCTATCATCTACGCAACTTATGAGTTCTTTGACAAGAACGGTTTCATGAAGTTTGATAGCCCAATTCTTTCAGGAAATGCGGCAGAAGATTCAACGGAACTCTTTGAAACTGACTACTTTGGAACGCCAGCTTACTTGAGCCAATCAGGTCAGCTTTACCTAGAAGCAGGGGCTATGGCTCTTGGTCGTGTCTTTGACTTTGGTCCAGTATTCCGTGCTGAAAAATCAAAAACGCGCCGTCACTTGACTGAGTTCTGGATGATGGATGCTGAGTACTCATACTTGACACATGATGAGTCGCTTGACTTGCAAGAAGCTTATGTGAAAGCTCTTCTACAAGGTGTTCTTGATCGTGCGCCTCAAGCCTTGGAAACATTGGAACGTGATACAGAACTTTTGAAACGCTACATTGCAGAGCCCTTCAAACGCATCACTTACGATCAAGCTATTGACCTCTTGCAAGAGCATGAAAATGATGAAGATGCTGACTACGAACATCTTGAGCATGGAGATGACTTTGGTTCACCACATGAAACTTGGATCTCAAACCACTTTGGTGTACCAACATTTGTCATGAACTACCCAGCAGCCATCAAGGCCTTCTACATGAAACCAGTTCCTGGAAATCCAGAGCGCGTGCTTTGTGCAGACTTGCTTGCCCCAGAAGGTTATGGAGAAATCATCGGTGGATCTATGCGTGAGGAAGACTACGATGCATTAGTTGCTAAGATGGATGAACTTGGCATGGATCGTACAGAATATGAATTCTACCTTGACCTTCGTAAATACGGTACAGTTCCACACGGTGGATTTGGTATCGGTATCGAGCGTATGGTCACCTTCGCAGCAGGAACAAAACACATCCGTGAAGCTATTCCGTTCCCACGTATGTTGCACCGTATTAAACCATAAATAATGAGATAAAAGTAAAAGGTTCTATCGGCCTTTTACTTTTTTTGATGTCGAAATTGAAAAATATTATAATTTTTTAAAAGATGATTTATCACCCTATTTATTTGCATTTTTATGCAATATATATAAATATACATTCAAGCATACTTGGAAGTAGCCTAATAATATTATTTTTCTGTACCTAGGACACAAAAATAATCTTTTTTTTTGAAAAAAATAGACCAATTACTTAAAAATTACGTTGGAATATGATACAATTAACAAAATATATCTGTACTCGCGAGTGCATATATATATATATATATAAGGTGGTAAACAATGTTTAAATTGTCGAGACAACAAAAAGATCATCGATATTTTTGTGGCAATAGATACGAAAAATATTCGATCAAAAAATTAAAAGTTGGTGCTGCGAGTGTTTTAATCGGGGCAGGATTTTTGTTTGGTTATCATGTTGAAGCTAGTGAAAAAGATGCATCGATTGCAAATGTAACAGATAGTGGTTACAACAGAACTGGAACTGGTAATTCAGAAGTAGTAGACGCGCAAGAATTTGTAATGGTGACACATGAGAAACCAGGTGGTGTAGTAGAAGATGTAGCTATTTTAAAATCAAATTTTTCAGAAAATCTTGATCAATTAAAGAAAG
>CAURMD010000060.1:0-4652 GCA_963525985.1 uncultured Streptococcus sp.
GTATAGGTGAGGAGGTAAGTATGGTTCAAGAAATTGCACAAGAAATCATTCGTTCAGCCCGAAAAAAAGGAGCGCAAGATATTTATTTTGTTCCTAAGTTAGACGCTTATGAGCTTCATATGAGGGTGGGAGACGAGCGCTGTACAATCGGTTGTTATGATTTTGAAAAATTTGCGGCCGTCATCAGTCACTTTAAGTTTGTAGCTGGTATGAATGTTGGAGAAAAGCGACGTAGTCAACTTGGTTCCTGCGATTATGCCTATGACGATAAGATGGCGTCCCTGCGTTTATCTACTGTAGGCGATTATCGAGGGCATGAGAGTTTAGTTATTCGCTTGTTGCACGATGAGGAGCAGGATTTGCATTTTTGGTTTCAGGATATTGATGAATTGGGCAAGCAGTACAGGCAACGTGGTCTCTATCTCTTTGCTGGTCCGGTCGGTAGTGGCAAGACAACCCTGATGCACGAATTGGCCAAGTCTCTTTTTAAGGGACAACAAGTCATGTCCATTGAAGATCCGGTTGAGATCAAGCAGGATGACATGCTCCAGTTGCAGTTGAACGAAGCAATCGGACTAAACTATGAAAATTTGATCAAGCTTTCCTTACGTCATCGGCCAGATCTCTTGATTATCGGAGAAATTCGAGACAGCGAAACGGCGCGTGCAGTAGTCAGAGCTAGTTTGACAGGTGCGACAGTCTTTTCAACCATTCATGCCAAGAGTATCCGAGGTGTTTATGAGCGCCTGCTGGAGTTGGGTGTGAGTGAGGAGGAATTAGCAGTCGTTCTGCAAGGAGTCTGCTACCAGAGATTAATCGGGGGAGGAGGAATCGTTGACTTTGCAAACAAAGACTATCAAGAACACCAGCCAACTAGCTGGAATGAACAGATTGACCAGCTTCTTAAAGATGGACATATCACAAGTCTTCAGGCTGAAACGGAAAAAATTAGCTACAGCTAAGCAAAAAAATATCATCACCTTGTTTAACAATCTCTTTTCCAGCGGTTTTCATCTGGTGGAGACCATCTCCTTTTTGGATAGGAGTGCTTTGTTGGACAAGCAGTGTGTGACCCAGATGCGCACGGGCTTGTCTCAGGGGAAATCATTCTCAGAAATGATGGCTAGTTTGGGCTTTTCAAGTGCTATTGTCACCCAGTTATCCCTAGCTGAAGTTCATGGTAATCTTCACCTGAGTTTGGGAAAGATAGAAGAGTATCTAGACAATCTTGCCAAGGTTAAGAAAAAACTAATTGAAGTAGCGACCTATCCCTTGATTTTGCTGGGATTTCTTCTCTTAATTATGCTGGGACTACGGAACTATCTACTACCACAACTGGATAGTAGCAATATTGCCACCCAAATCATTGGTAATCTGCCACAAATCTTTCTAGGAATGGTAGGGTTTATTTCAGTAGGTGTCCTTTTAGCACTAACTTTTTATAAAAGAAGTTCTAAGATGCGCGTCTTTTCTATCCTAGCACGCCTTCCCTTTTTTGGAATCTTTGTGCAGACCTATTTGACAGCCTATTACGCGCGTGAGTGGGGGAATATGATTTCGCAGGGAATGGAGCTGACGCAGATTTTTCAAATCATGCAGGAACAAGGTTCCCAACTCTTTAAAGAAATCGGCCAAGACCTAGCTCAATCCCTACAAAATGGCTGCGAATTTTCTCAAACCATAGCAGCCTATCCTTTCTTTAGGAAGGAATTGAGTCTCATTATCGAGTATGGTGAAGTCAAGTCTAAGCTGGGGAGTGAGTTGGAAATCTATGCTGAAAAAACTTGGGAAGCCTTTTTTACCCGAGTCAACCGCACCATGAATCTGGTGCAGCCACTGGTTTTTATCTTTGTGGCACTGATTATCGTTTTACTTTATGCGGCAATGCTCATGCCCATGTATCAAAATATGGAGGTAAATTTTTAAAATGAAAAAAATGATGACATTCTTGAAAAAAGCTAAGGTTAAAGCTTTCACTCTGGTAGAGATGTTAGTGGTCCTTTTAATCATCAGCGTGCTTCTCTTGCTCTTTGTACCTAATTTGACCAAGCAAAAAGAGGCGGTCAATGACAAAGGAAAAGCTGCTGTTGTTAAGGTGGTGGAAAGCCAGGCAGAGCTTTATAGCTTGGATAAAAATGAAGATGCTAGCCTAAGCAAGTTACAAGCAGATGGGCGAATCACAGAAGAACAGGCTAAAGCTTATAAAGAATACCATGCTAAACAAGATACCAGTCAAACCGTTGCAGATTAAGGCATTTACCATGCTGGAAAGCCTCTTGGTTTTGGGACTTGTGAGTATCCTTGCCTTGGGCTTGTCTGGCTCTGTCCAGTCCACTTTTGCGGCGGTAGAGGAGCAGATTTTCTTTATGGAGTTTGAAGAACTCTATCGGGAAACCCAAAAACGCAGTGTAGCTAGTCAGCAAAAGACTAGTCTGAACTTAGATGGGCAGACGATTAGCAATGGCAGTCAAAAGTTGACAGTCCCTAAAGGGATTCAGTCACCATCGGGACAAAGTATTACATTTGACCGAGCTGGGGGCAATTCGTCCCTGGCTAAGGTTGAATTTCAGACCAGTAAAGGAGCGATTCGTTATCAATTATATCTAGGAAATGGAAAAATTAAACGCATTAAGGAAACAAAAAATTAGGGCAGTAATTTTACTGGAAGCAGTAGTCGCTCTAGCTATCTTTGCCAGTATTGCGACCCTCCTTTTGGGACAAATTCAGAAAAATAGACAAGAAGAAGCAAAAATCTTGCAAAAGGAAGAAGTCTTGAGGGTAGCTAAGATGGCCTTGCAGACAGGTCAAAATCAGGTAAACATAAACGGAGTTGAGATTCAGGTGTTTTCTAGTGAAAAGGGATTGGAGGTCTACCATGGTTCAGAACAGTTGTTGGCTATCAAAGAGCCATAAGGTCAAGGCTTTTACCTTGTTAGAATCCTTGATTGCCCTCATTGTCATCAGTGGAAGCTTACTTCTCTTTCAAGCCATGAGTCAGCTCCTCATTTCAGAAGTTCGCTACCAGCAACAAAGCGAGCAAAAAGAGTGGCTCTTGTTTGTGGATCAGCTGGAGACAGAATTAGACCGTTCACAGTTCGAAAAAGTGGAGGGCAATCGCATCTATATGAAGCAGGATGGTAAGGACATCGCCATCGGTAAGTCAAAATCAGATGATTTTCGGAAAACCGATGCCAGTGGACGGGGTTATCAGCCGATGGTTTATGGCCTCAAATCCGCACAGATTACAGAGGACAATCAAGTGGTTCGCTTTCGTTTCCAGTTCAAAAAAGGCTTAGAAAGGGAGTTCATCTATCGTGTGGAAAAAGAAAAAAGTTAAGGCAGGTGTTCTCCTCTATGCAGTCACCATGGCAGCCATCTTTAGTCTTTTGTTACAATTTTACTTGAACCGACAAGTCGTCCACCATCGAGACTATGCTTTAAATAAAGAAAAGTTAATTGCTTTTGCCATGGCCAAGCGAACCAAAGATAAGGTTGAGCAAGAAAGTGGAGAACAGGTTTATAACCTAGGTCAGGTGAGCTATCAAAATAAGAAAACAAGCTTGGTGACGACGGTTCGTACGCCTAAGAGTCAATATGAGTTTCTGTTTCCTTCAGTCAAAATCAAAGAAGAGAAAAGAGATAAAAAGGAAAAGGTAGCGACCGATTCAAACGAAAAAGTGGAGAAGAAAAAATCAGAAAAGAAGCCTGAAAAGAAAGAGAATTCCTAGCCAACCAAGCTACTTTGTGCTAAACTAAAAATATGAAACATGATTTTAACCATAAAGCAGAAACTTTTGATTCCCCTAAAAATATCTTCCTTGCAAACTTGGTTTGTCAAGCAGTCGAGAAACAGATTGATCCTCTATCAGACAAAGAAATTTTGGATTTCGGTGGAGGGACGGGTCTGTTAGCTTTGCCCCTAGCCATTCAAGCCAAGTTCGTTACTCTTGTAGATATTTCTGAGAAAATGCTGGAGCAAGCTCGTTTGAAAGCGGAGCAGCAAGAAGTCAAGAATATCCAGTTTTTGGAGCAAGATTTACTGGAAAATCCCTTGAAGCAAGAGTTTGATCTCATTGTTGTTTGTCGTGTTCTTCATCATATGCCTGATTTGAATGGGGCTCTCTCACTGTTTCATCAACATTTGAAGGAAGATGGACAACTCCTCATTGCTGATTTTACCAAGACAGAAGCTAACCATCATGGATTTGAATTGGTTGAACTGGAAAACAAGCTAGCCCAGTTTGGTTTTTCATCTGTGCATAGTCAGATCCTCTATAGCGCTGAAGACCTGTTTCAAGGAAATTACTCAGAACTCTTTTTAACAGTAGCCCAAAAATCACTCGCCTAGTCAGGGAGTGATTTTTCTATAAGGATGGAAAAAAGAAGGGAAATTTGATAAGATAGGAATATGGATTTTGAAAAAATTGAACAAGCTTATACCTATTTACTAGAGAATGTTCAAGTCATCCAAAGTGATTTGGCGACCAACTTTTATGATGCCTTGGTGGAGCAAAATAGCATCTATCTGGATGGTGAGACGGAGCTAAAACAGGTCAAAGAGAACAATCAAGCCCTTAAACGTTTAGCGCTTCGCAAAGAAGAATGGCTCAAGACCTACCAGTTTCTCTTGATGAAGGCTGGGCAGACAGAGC
>CAURMD010000061.1:0-4564 GCA_963525985.1 uncultured Streptococcus sp.
TATCATATTTCCTAAAAAAAAAAAGCATTTTCTGATATTATAAAATAAAAATTTGCATAATATGAAATAAAATATCATACTTTTCAGAAATCAAAAGCAACTGTGCAAATTTATTATTATAAAAATATGACACAATTTACCAATCTTATCCCTAATATCAAGTTCGTATTTTATCTTACTGTTGTTAGTTTGCTACCTTTCTCTTTGATTTGTGTTAAGTATAGTGTATTGAAACTAAAACAGTACACTACAGTTGCTAAAACATTTCTAAAAATTAATTTGATTTCCCCAATCAATTTGTTCATATCTTATTTCAATCTACTACACAAATTTTCAAAATAAATAAAAAGGCATCGTATCAGGTGTTCAAAAACTTGATACAATGCGTTTAACAGACTATAAAATTAGTTGTCTTTTCTTCTCAAATTGAGTTTTCCCTAGACTTTTCAACCTTATTTCTCTTCAAATCCTTCTGCGACAGCGTCCGCAAAGTTTTCTTCTACGATGCTTGCACAGTGGTCACAGATGACTGCGTGGTAGCTGCGTTCTGCTGTTGTTGGGTCGATGCGACGGCAACGGTCACATACTTGGCCTGCAGCACGTTCAACTGTGAAGGACACATCTTCGAAGCTAACGGCAGCTTCTGGAGCTGGTCCTTCTGCGATGGTCAAGTCTGACACGATCAAGAGTTGAGCTACATTGCTGTTTACTGCTTCAAGTAGAGTTTTCACAACTTCGTTTGGATAAACTGTCAAGTGTGCTTCAAGCGATTTCCCGATAACTTTGGCATTACGAGCTTCTTCCAAGGCTTTTTGAGCTTGTCCACGGAAGTCCATGAAGGCTGCCCATGTATCCAAGATTTCTTCTTGATTAGCAAAAGTTTCTGCTTCTGGCAATTCTGACAATTGAACAAAGTCTGCAGCTTCAAACTCAAGATATGACCAGATTTCCTCTGCTGTGTGAGGAAGAATTGGTGTCAAGAGTTTCGTAATTTTCACAAGAATGTCATAAAAAACAGTCTGCATTTGACGGCGTTCCAATGATTTGGCACCTTCAATGTAAACAACATCTTTAGCAAAATCAAGGTAGAAGGCTGATAAGTCAACATTGATAAAGTTCACTAAGGCCTTGTAGATTGTCAAGAATTCAAAGTTTGCGTAAGCATCACGAATGGTCTTGACAAGCTGGTTAAAGCGAATCGTCATGTACTTATCAACTGAACGAAGCTCATCGTAAGCGACTGCATCTTGAGCTGGGTTAAAGTCAGATGTATTGGCAATCAAGAAACGAAGGGTGTTACGAATCTTACGGTAAGTTTCAGAGACTTGGCTCAAGATATCCATAGAGATACGCACGTCGTTGCTTGAGTCCACACTTGTTACCCAGAGACGCAAGATTTCAGCACCAAATTGTTTTTCAACATCGCTTGGAGCAATGGTATTTCCAAGAGATTTAGACATCTTCTCACCTTTACCATCAAGGGCAAAACCTTGTGACAAGATTTGTTTGTAAGGTGCTACACCATGGTTGGCAACAGATGTGATGAGTGAAGAGTTGAACCAACCACGGTATTGGTCAGAACCTTCTAGGTAAAGGTCTGCTGGGTAAGTCAACTCAGGACGGTTCACTACAACCCCATTCCATGATGAACCTGAGTCAAACCAAACGTCCATGATATCTGTTTCTTTTTTGAACTCGCCATTTGGTGAACCTGGATGAGTAAATCCTTCTGGCAAGAGGTCCTTAGCATCACGTTCCCACCAAATGCTTGAACCATGTTCCTCAAAGAGTTGAGCCACGTGTTCAATCGTTTCAGCAGTCATGATCGCTGTACCGTCTTCAGCGTAGAAGATAGGAAGTGGAACACCCCAAGCACGTTGACGAGAGATAACCCAGTCGCCACGGTCACGAATCATATTGTAAAGACGAACTTTACCCCATTCTGAGTGGAATTTCACCTTTTCAATTTCGTCCAAGATTTCTTGGCGGAATTTAGAAACTGAAGCAAACCATTGTGGAACTGCACGCCAGATGATTGGTTTCTTAGTACGCCAGTCAAATGGGTATGAGTGAGAAATTTCTTCTTGGGCAAGAAGGAGGTTACCAAGTTTTTCAATAACAGTTGGAACTACCTTGTCATAGAATTGACCTTCAAACTCAGGACCAGCATTCTTCATCATGATACCGCGTTCGTCAACAGTGACTGCAACTTCAAGACCATTAGCAATACCAACATTGTAGTCGTCCTCACCAAAACCAGGGGCTGTATGGACAATACCAGTACCAGAGTCAGTGGTAACGTGGTCACCAAGAATAACCAATTCATCTACAGCTGTATCCCATGGGTGTTCTGTTACGATGTGGTTGAGTTCTTGACCACGGTAAGTTGCCAAAACTTGAACATCAACCCAGCCAAATTTCTCAGACAAGCTAGTCAACAATTCTGCAGCAACCACAAACTTACGAGCTTCACCAGCAGGTTGAACCAAAACGTAATCAATATCTGCACCAACAGTCAAACCACGAGAAGCTGTGATGGTGAATGGAGTTGTTGTCCAGACTACGATATAAGTATCTGTATCTAGAACACCTTTTCCGTCTTTTACCTTGTTGGCATAGTAAAGAGAAGTTGAAACCAAGTCATGGTATTCAATCTCTGCTTCAGCAAGGGCTGACTCGGATGACCAAGACCAGTAAACTGGTTTTGCACCACGGTAGATATAACCTTTATTAGCCATCTCACCGAAGACACGGATTTGGGCTGCTTCATAGTCAGGAGTCAAAGTCACATATGGATTTTCCCAGTCACCAGAAACACCCAAACGTTTAAAGTCTTCACGTTGTTTATCTACTTGAGAAAGAGCGTATTCACGGCAAAGTTTCAAGTACTCAACCAAGTCCATTTCTTTACGTTTAACACCTTGTTTTGCCAAAACTTGCTCGATTGGCAGACCATGAGTATCCCAACCTGGGATAAATGGTGCGTAAAAACCTGACATTGATTTTGAACGAACAATGATATCTTTTGAAATCTTGTTCATAGCATGTCCAACGTGAATATTTCCGTTCGCGTATGGAGGGCCATCATGCAAGGTGAAATGAGGTTTTCCTTGGTTCAATTCTTGACGACGTTGGTAAAGTTTTGCATCTTCCCATTCCTTTTGCCAAACTGGCTCTTTGGTAGGAAGTCCTGCACGCATTGGGAAAGCTGTTTTCCCAAGGTTAAGGGTATCTTTGAGTTTCATGGTATCTCCTTTATAAATAATAACAAATTAAAAACCACGACTTCCAAAAAGGACGAAAATCGTGGTACCACCTTTGTTCGGAAAAAGATCTAGTCTTTCTCCCTCTTTTCCCGTAACGTGGGGAACGTCAAATCTTACTAGCTTCAGACTTGAGTTTTTGAGAGGATAATCTTATCAATAGGGATTACAGGACTCACACCATCTCCTGCTCGCTGGAAATATAAGGATAAGATATTGTTCTCAGAATATTTCTTATAAAATTGTAACGGATTCTTGCGGTGCTTCAAATCCTGGTGCTGAATCAAATGTTTCTGTAGCTGGTGTTGGAGCCGAAGGATGTACTGGAGCTACTTCTGGTTCTTCGTACATTGGACCAACTGGATGAGCAGGCTCTTCTTCAATTTGAGGACTCACTACAGGAGTTGGATTTTCCACTTCCTGTTTAGCCTGAGCTTCAAATTCAGCCAATTCTTTATTGGCTGCCTCAATACGAGCTTGTAACTCTGCCATTTCTGCTTGAGAGAACTGACGTGTCATATCAATTGGTTCTTCCTCAATTGGAGCTGGAATCGGTTCTCCAAGTACTTCGCTAACCACTTCTTTAAAGGCTTCATCACTGGTTTGAAGATAAGTAGCTGTTGGACGGAGAATATCTTCCCAATCTGAAGATTCAACAATAGCCAACTGACTCTCAATTGTAGATTTGAGACGTTGGTGGAAGACACGGCTCTTGTTCTTCAATTCTTCTGTTTCAACAGCGACTTTCTTAGCATTATCAGTTGCTTGACGAAGAATCTCGTTTGCCTTATATTTAGCTTCTTCCAACAAGCGTTGCGCATCTTGCTCTGCTTGGTGAACGATATTGTTTGAACGTTCATGTGCCGCTTGTTTCACTCGCTCAGCTGTGTCTTGGGCAATCAATACAGACTGACTCAATGAATCTTTCATTTCATCAAAATAAGACAAACGTTCTTCTAAACTCTTAATACGCAAATCTTTATCATGATTCGCACGAACAAGATCTTCGTAATCACGAACCACAATATCTAAAAATTCATCGACTTCTTCTGGATCAAAACCTCTGAATCGAGTTCCAAAGGTTTTGTCCTTTATTTCTAATGATGTAATTGGCATTCTATTCCTCACTTACTTAATAATAACTGGACGGTTATTTTTTTCTTCTCTTTTTTTGTTTGTCCCTTATCTTGAAGCAATCTCAAGCGCCCAAATTTTCTCACACTAATCAAGTCTCCAACTTGAACAATATAATCTGATTTGTCTACCACATGATAATTTACTTGGACAAGTTTCTTTTCAAT
>CAURMD010000062.1:0-4398 GCA_963525985.1 uncultured Streptococcus sp.
ACTGGGAAAACCCATCAACTGGTTCAGCTGGTCTTGGTTGGGAAGTTTGGCTTGATGGGATGGAAATCACCCAGTTTACATATTTCCAACAAGTAGGTGGATTGGCAACTGGCCCTGTTACTGCGGAAGTTACTTATGGTTTGGAACGCTTAGCTTCTTATATTCAGGAAGTGGATTCTGTCTATGATATCGAATGGGCTGATGGTGTAAAATACGGAGAAATCTTCATCCAGCCTGAGTACGAGCATTCAAAATATTCATTTGAAATTTCTGATCAAGAAATGTTGCTGGAAAACTTTGATAAGTTTGAAAAAGAAGCTGGTCGTGCCTTGGAAGAAGGATTGGTGCACCCTGCCTATGACTATGTTCTCAAATGTTCACATACCTTTAACCTGCTTGATGCGCGTGGTGCCGTATCTGTAACAGAGCGCGCAGGCTATATCGCTCGTATCCGTAACTTGGCCCGTGTCGTAGCCAAAACCTTTGTCGCAGAACGCAAACGCCTAGGCTACCCACTTTTGGATGAAGCAACACGAGCTAAACTCCTAGCAGAAGACGCAGAATAGTGAGTAATACTGTACTCTAAAATCGTTAGAGGCAAGTCGAAGACTTGCTAGAGGGATATGCACCGCCGTACTGTTATGTGGGGATTTTTGAAACTTTAGGTTCAAAAATCAGTCAGCTAAATCCACTTTGATGAGACTGTTGGAAATCTTGATCAATTTAGCATTGGATTTCCATACAGACTCACAGAGTTAGTTAGCGACGTCCCCAGTACCTAAGGTGCATATCAAAAAAGATTGAAGAAAATGTAAAGGAAAAAACATGACAAAAAACTTATTAGTAGAACTCGGTCTTGAAGAATTACCAGCCTATGTTGTCACACCAAGTGAAAAACAACTAGGCGAAAAAATGGCAGCCTTCCTCAAGGAAAACCGCCTGTCTTTTGAAGCCGTTCAAACCTTCTCAACACCACGTCGTTTGGCTGTTCGTGTAACTGGTCTTGCAGACAAACAGGCTGATTTGACAGAAGATTTCAAGGGGCCAGCAAAGAAAATTGCCTTGGATAGTGATGGAAACTTCACCAAAGCAGCTCAAGGATTTGTCCGTGGAAAAGGCTTGACTGTTGAAGATATCGAATTCCGTGAAATCAAGGGTGAAGAATATGTCTATGTCACTAAGGAAGAAATTGGTCAAGCAGTTGAAGCCATTGTTCCTGGTGTTGTGGATGTCTTGAAGTCACTGACTTTCCCTGTCAGCATGCACTGGGCTAACAACACCTTTGAATACATCCGCCCTGTTCACACTTTGACTGTTCTTTTAGATGAAGAAGAGTTTGATTTGGATTTCCTTGATATCAAGGGAGGTCGTGTGAGCCGTGGCCATCGTTTCTTGGGACAAGAAACTAAGATTCAGTCAGCATTGAGCTATGAAGAAGACCTTCGTGCACAGTTTGTAATTGCAGATCCACGTGAACGTGAGCAAATGATTATTGACCAAATTAAGGCAATCGAAGCTGAACACAGTGTACATATCGAAATTGATGCTGATTTGCTTAATGAAGTCTTGAACTTGGTTGAATACCCAACTGCCTTTATGGGAAGTTTTGATGCCAAATACCTTGAAGTTCCAGAAGAAGTTTTGGTGACTTCAATGAAAGAACACCAACGTTACTTTGTTGTTCGTGATCAAGATGGAAAACTCTTGCCAAACTTCATTTCTGTTCGTAACGGAAACGCAGAGCATTTGGAAAATGTCATCAAAGGAAATGAAAAAGTCTTGGTAGCTCGTTTGGAAGACGGAGAATTCTTCTGGCGTGAAGACCAAAAATTGGTGATTTCTGACCTTGTTGAAAAATTAAACAATGTGACTTTCCATGAGAAAATTGGTTCTCTTCGTGAACACATGATTCGTACGGGTCAGATTGCTATTCTCTTGGCAGAAAAAGCTGGTTTGTCAGCGAATGAAACGATTGACTTAGCCCGTGCAGCAGCCATTTACAAGTTTGACTTGTTGACAGGTATGGTTGGTGAATTTGACGAGCTCCAAGGAATTATGGGAGAGAAATATGCCCTTCTTGCAGGTGAAACTCCAGCAGTGGCAGCTGCTATTCGTGAACACTACATGCCTACATCAGCTGAAGGAGAACTTCCAGAGAGCAAGGTCGGTGCAGTGCTTGCCATTGCAGATAAATTGGATACGATTTTGAGTTTCTTCTCAGTAGGCTTGATTCCATCAGGTTCTAATGACCCTTATGCCCTTCGTCGCGCAACTCAAGGTGTGGTTCGTATCTTGGATGCCTTTGGTTGGCACATTGCTATGGATGAGCTGATTGATAGCCTTTATGATCTAACATTTGACAGCTTGAATTATGAAAATAAAGCAGAAGTTATGGACTTTATCAAGGCTCGTGTTGATAAGATGATGGGTTCTACTCCAAAAGACATCAAGGAAGCCGTTCTTGCAGGATCAAACTTTGTTGTGGCAGATATGTTGGAAGCAGCAAGTGCTCTCGTAGAAGCAAGCAAGGAAGAAGACTTCAAACCATCTGTTGAATCACTTTCTCGTGCCTTTAACTTGGCTGAGAAGGCAGAAGGAGTTGCTACAGTTGATTCAGCACTTTTTGAAAATGACCAAGAAAAAGCTTTGGCGGAAGCAGTAGAATCACTTATTTTATCAGAATCTGCAAGTCAACAATTGAAACAACTCTTTGCGCTTAGCCCAGTTATTGATGTCTTCTTTGAAAATACTATGGTTATGGCCGAAGATCAGGCTGTCCGTCAAAATCGTTTGGCAATCTTGTCGCAATTAACCAAGAAAGCAGCTAAACTTGCACGTTTTAACCAAATCAATACCAAATAAAATCTGTTAAACGGATTAAATCTTATCATAAAGGAGAGAAACATGGATCCTAAAAAAATTGATCGTATTAACGAGCTGGCCAAAAAGAAAAAAACAGAAGGCTTGACCCCAGAAGAAAAAGTGGAACAAGCCAAACTACGTGAGGAGTACATCGAAGGTTATCGTCGCACTGTTCGTCACCACATCGAAGGGATCAAAATTGTGGACGAAGAAGGAAACGATGTTACACCAGAGAAACTACGTCAAGTCCAACGTGAAAAAGGATTACATGGTCGTAGTCTCGATGACCCAAATTTGTAATATGTATTCTTTCTTTTAACAAGGATAGATAAAATCATAACCACCCGTCAAACGGGTGGTTTGTCCCAGGGCTATAAGCCCAAATTACCAGCCATCGCCTAAAGACGCTGGCTTTCACTTTGTTCAAGCCTCATTGCTCTTGACTCATCACTTGCCTCTTAAAGAGGCTTTAGTATTACTTGCCACTATCCCTAAAGGGATCCTCATATTCTTTTACACTCAATTTATCTAGTGCTATATCATGCTTTACTCGTTCTCAAATTTTCATACTCGTGAAGAAATCATCCACTGGATAATTTCTTTAATCTTGAATATATTTCTTAATTGTGGCTTCATTAAGCCCTACTGTACTCACATAATAACCTTCCGCCCAGAAATGCCGATTCCCAAACTTGTACTTGAGATTGGCGTGTTTGTCAAACATCATGAGTGCACTTTTTCCTTTTAAATAACCCATGAAACTCGAAACACTTATCCTTGGTGGAATACTGACTAACATGTGTACATGGTCTGGCATTAAGTGACCCTCGATAATTTCAACTCCTTTATAACTACACAAGCGATGAAATATTTCGCCTAAACTACTTCGATATTGATTATAGATAACTTTTCGTCTATACTTAGGGGTGAACACAATGTGATACTTACAGTGCCACTTTGTGTGCGATAAACTATGAGCCTTTTGTGCCATATTTTTCTCCTTTCGCTTTACAATTGGCTTGAACACCTTTATTGTATCGCGTTTGGAGTTTTTTGGGTATAACCTTCGACGCGCACCCGCATAGCGGGTGGTTTTTTTGTCTCGCACCTAGCGGAGCGAGACGGACTGAAAGTCACATAATAATAACCAAAAGACTAGCAGTTTTTGTCTGCTAGTCTTTTTTCGCCAAAAAAGGAACCAAAATGGTTCCTAAAAGTATTAGTTACTTGCGCCAGATGTAGCGTCTGCGCCACCTCCGTGACCTCCAGCATCACCTGCATCAGAAGCTCCAGATGTGGCATCTGCGCCACCGTGACCTCCAGCAGGAGCTGCAGTATTTCCACCGACTAGACGTTGACCAGTCGTATTGAGGTACCAGTCAAGCCATGGTTGGAAATTAAAGATAATCTCATTAATTCCAGCATATGAACCATCTGGATAGTACATTGCTTGGTAATTATGGGTATTAATAACACCTTCAGGTGTTCCTGGCACAATTGTACGGACATATTCTTGGTCCCCGTTTCGCAATACGC
>CAURMD010000063.1:0-4374 GCA_963525985.1 uncultured Streptococcus sp.
CTCGTCTTTGACATACTCTCACCCTCTTTCTATAGACTATTTTAACAAAAAAGAAAGCCAATGTAAATCTATTGGATATACATTGGCCTCTTTGGATAGATGATTAAACAATTTTTTAAAACAACTCATCAAACAAACTGAGCTGGTTATCCTCTGGCATATTTCCAAGAATACCCATTTCATCCATCTTTTCAACCAAGGTTGATGAGAGTCCGCCACGTTTGCGTAGCTCTGTTTTAGAGAGGAATTCTCCCTCTTCACGCGCTCGAACTAACTGCTTGGCAACGTTCTCTCCCAGACCATCCATAGCAACAAATGGTGGGATAAGGGTATCCCCATCGATAAGGAACTCTGTCGCCTGACTACGGTAGAGATCGAGTTTGCCAAACTTGAAACCACGCTCCCACATCTCATTGACAATCTCAAGAGTGGTATAGAGGTCAATTTCCACATTAGAGGCTTCATTGTTCTTTCTTTTTTCAGAGATTTCTTCCATTCTGCGCTTGATGGCATCCAAGCCCGCACCCATAGTCTTGATATCAAAGGCTTTAGCACGGATTGAGAAGTAAGCACAGTAGTAATAAATAGGATGGTGAACCTTGAAGTAAGCTACACGCAAGGCCATCATAACGTAGGCTGCCGCATGGGCTTTAGGGAACATGTACTTAATTTTCCCACAGGACTCGATATACCACTCTGGCACCTTATTAGCCTTCATGGCTTCGATGTAGCCATTACGTTCCTCTTCTGAAATCTTGAGCCACAAGCCCTTACGTACCCGTTCCATGATAGTAAAGGCCATCTTAGGTTCAAGACCCGCATGCATGAGGTAAACCATGATGTCGTCCCGACAACCGATAACAGTCGATAGATCCGCTATTCCTTGCTTGATCAAATCTTGGGCATTTCCCAACCACACATCGGTACCGTGGGACAAACCAGACAGCTGAAGCAATTCTGCAAAAGTCGTCGGATGGGTTTCATCGACCATCCCACGTACAAAGTTGGTCCCAAACTCTGGAATTCCCAGCATGCCCGTAGGCGTTCCGATTTGCTCAGGTGTTACCCCTAGCACATCAGTCCCAGAAAAGAGGGCCATTACGCCTTCGTCATCCATAGGAATTTCATTAGGGTCAATACCAGACAAATCCTGAAGTTTTCGAATCATGGTCGGATCATCATGTCCCAGTACATCGAGTTTGAGGACGTTCTCGTCGATATCATGGAAGTTAAAGTGAGTGGTCTGCCATTCAGCTGTCACGTCATCCGCTGGATACTGGACAGGCGTAAAATCATAGACATCCATGTAGTTAGGAATAACAACGATTCCCCCCGGGTGTTGTCCTGTTGTCCGCTTAACACCAGCGGCACCTTGAGCGAGGCGTTCTACCTCTGCGTCACGATAAAACTTACCATAATCTCGCTCGTAACCCTTGACAAATCCATAAGCGGTCTTGGCAGCAACCGTACCAACTGTTCCTGCACGGAAGGCATATTCCTCACCAAAGATATCACGCACATCCAAGTGGGCGCTAGGCTGGTCTTCTCCCGAGAAGTTCAAGTCAATATCAGGAACCTTGTCCCCATCAAAACCAAGGAAGGTCTCGAAAGGAATATCTTGCCCATTTTTGCTGAGTTTGTGACCACAGTTTGGACAGTCCTTATTGGGCATATCAAAACCTGAACCGTAAGATCCATCGGTGATAAACTCGCTGTATTGACACTGACCACAGACATAGTGAGGAGAGAGAGGATTGACCTCTGTAATCCCAATCATGGTCGCAACGAAACTAGATCCGACAGACCCACGAGAACCAACCAAGTAACCCCGTTCATTGGAACGTTGCACCAGCATCTGCGATGCCAGATAAATCACGGCAAATCCATTCCCCAGAATGGAAGTCAATTCTTTTTCAATCCGCAAATCAACAATATCTGGCAGCGGATTTCCATAAATCTCAAAAGCTTTCTTGTAGGTCAATTCAGCGACCGTTTCTTCAGCCTTGTCAATGAAAGGCGTATACAAGTCACCCTTAACGACCTCAACGGGTTCAAAGATTTCTGCCAAGGCATTGGTGTTTTCAATAACCAGTTTACGAGCCAGTTCCTCTCCCAAGAAGGCAAATTCATCCAACATTTCATTGGTCGTTCTAAAATGAGCCTTGGGAAGTGGTGCTGGTTGGGCATGTTCACCATGACCGATAGTTCGGTTAATCATAGCCCCTTGGCCCAAACTACGGACGATAATTTCACGGTAAATCTCTTCTTCTGGTTCGATATAGTGGACATTCCCCGTAGCCAGAACAGGCTTACCAAGACGGTCTCCCACCTCTATCAAACTCTTGATAATGGTCTGGAGTTCTTCCATATCCTTGACCTGCTCCTTGGCAATCAAGGGAGCATAGATAGCTGGTGGCATGACCTCGATAAAGTCATAATACTTGGCCACCTCAACCGCCGCATCCACGCCCTGGGAAACAACTGCGTCAAAAACTTCACCTTCCGAACAAGCCGACCCCAAAATCAAACCTTCCCGATGGGCATCTAGAACTGTTCTCGGAATTCGTGGCACCCCTTCAAAGTACTTGGTATTAGACAATGAAACCAGCTTAAAGATATTTTTTAGCCCCACCTGATTCTTGACATAAATGGTCGCATGCTTGATCCGAGCTTTTTTATAAGAATCTGGACTAATCAAATCAATGTTGAGTCTAGCTAAGTCGGTCACACCATGTTTTTCTGCTACCTCTTTGATAAAGATGAAAAGCAGACGACCTGTAGCTTCAGCATCGTAATTGGCCATGTGGTGATGTTCCAAAGCCACACCAAAACGCTTGGTCAAAGGCCCCAAACCATGACGTTTGTACTCAGGATAGAGGTTTCTAGCAAACTCCAGTGTATCAATGACTGGCTGACTAATCCTTGGAAGACCATGACGCTCATAATTGGCATTCATAAAGCCAACGTCAAAGGTCGCATTGTGGGCAACTAGGACCGTATCTTTACAAAATTCTTGGAATTCTTGCAAAACTTGTTTCAGTGGCTTGGCATTTTTGACATGATCATCTGTAATTCCAGTCAACTCAGTAGTAAAAGCTGACAAGGGATGCCCAGGATTGATAAATTCATCAAATTCAGCAATAACATTCCCCTTGTACATCTTAGAGGCCGCAACCTGAATCAAATCATTATAGATAGCTGATAGTCCTGTGGTTTCCACGTCAAAAACCACGTAGGTCGCTTCTGACAAATCCATCTCCACTTCGTTATAGACGATAGGGACACGGTCCTCCACGATATTGGCTTCCATTCCATAGATTAGCTGGATTCCCGCTTTTTTGGCCGCCTTATAGCCGTGTGGGAAGGACTGGACATTTCCATGGTCTGTGATGGCAACCGCCTTGTGTCCCCACTTAGCAGCTGTCGCAACGATCTCTTCTACCTCGGGTAGAGCATCCATGGTCGACATATTAGTATGAGCATGAAACTCAACCCGACGCTCACCTTCTGGCATCAAATCCTTCCGCTCATAGTGAACAACTTCCTGCACATCCTGCACATTCATCGTCAAATCGCGTGTGAAGTTATTCATCTCCACATTCCCACGAACTCGGAGCCAAGAATTTTTCTTAATTAGATCAAACTTCTGAGCCTCTTCCTCGTTCTTAACCCACTTTTGCATCGAAAAACTGGAAGTGTAGTCTGTCATTTTAAAATTGATTAAAACACGACCTGTTCTGGTCACTTTTTGCTCCACATCAAACACAACCCCTTCAAAGACCAGACTATTTTCCTCCGTCGTGACTTCAATCATAGGAGTAATCTCCGCCTTATCCAACTTTGGTTTGGCTGCAGCTTTTTTCGCTTGAAAATCAAAGGCTGGTTTCTCTTCTGCTGGAGGAGGTGCCATCTGTTCTAGTTGTTCCATAGCACGGAGCGCTTCCTCATTGGCAGCTTGAACAATCTGCTCATTTTCAGCATGAAAGGCCTCTTCCTGCTCTTGGGTCAGCACATCATTTTTCTCTACTTGACAATTAAAAGCTGGAAAGCCAAATTTTTCAAGTTGTTTAGCTAAATTAGGAAGATGATTTTTCTTAAAATGCTCCTTATCAATCGCTTCGGAACCTTCAATAAAGAGTTGGTTCCCCTCCGCACGAACTTGCAAATTCTGATAAAGGGACTTAAAACCTTGACTAGCACATGGCCCCTCAGAAAAAGCCTCACTATAGTAGGACTGCAAGAGTTGATTTGAAAATTCTTGAGACAGAGCCTTGATTTCGAAAACAGATTTATTGCCTGTCTTAGAAAATTCTTCGCTCAAACCTTTCTTTAATTCTAAAAAGATTTCAATCGGTAAAATATTAGAAAATACGA
>CAURMD010000064.1:0-4305 GCA_963525985.1 uncultured Streptococcus sp.
CCGCGACTTCTAAAACTTTTCTAGAAATTAATTTAACTTTCCTAATAAAGTTGTTCAGATTTTATTTCATATCACTATAATTCAATGATTTTCTAAGAATTCTATTTCTTTCGAAAATTCTTTCAGAACGCTTTCAAAAGTTTTTCAAATCAGTCCAACAAAAAAGGTTTATAATTTCCATAAAAGTTGACATGGAAATTATAAAACCATTATTAGTTTAGTCCTTTTTGATAACGTGCCAATTCGGCTTGGTTAGCCCAAACATAGTGACCTGGACGGATTTCTACCATAGATGGCTTATCAGTCTCATAGTCGTGTTGACTTGGGTCGTAAACCTTCAAGACCTTCTTGCGTTCCAAGATTGGGTCTGGGATTGGTACCGCTGAAAGTAAGGCTTGAGTATATGGGTGAATTGGATTGTTAAACAATTCTTCTGTTTCTGCAACCTCTACAATAACACCCTTATAAATAACTGCGATACGATCTGAAATAAAGCGAACGACCGACAAATCATGGGCGATAAAGAGATAGGTCAAACCGAGCTCTTTTTGGAATTTTTTGAGCAAGTTCAAGACTTGGGCACGAACAGAAACGTCCAAGGCTGAAATGGGCTCATCTGCAATAACAAAGTCTGGTTGCATGACCAAGGCACGGGCAATACCGATACGTTGACGTTGACCACCTGAGAACTCATGAGGGTAACGAGTCAAGTGCTCAGCAAGAAGACCTACTTCACGGATAATATTTTGAACTTTCTCTTTACGTTCTTCCTCATCCTTAAACAGACGGTGATTGTAAAGACCTTCAGAAATAATATAATCAACAGTCGCACGTTCATTCAAACTTGCCGCAGGGTCTTGGAAAATCATCTGGATACGACGAATCAATTCCGCAGCTTGTTCACGCGATTTCTTACCATTAATCTTTTGACCATCAAAAATGATATCTCCATTACTTGTATCATTGAGACCGATTATCGCACGACCAATAGTTGTTTTCCCACTACCTGACTCACCTACAAGCGAGAACGTTTCTCCCTTGTTGATAAAGAAGTTAGCATTTTTAACCGCGACAAACTTCTTACTTCCTTCACCGAAGGAAATTTCTAAATCTTTGATTTCTACTAATTTTTCAGACATTTCCTTCCTCCTAGTCAGCCAGATGGGCAAATCCCATTTTATCACGGATCTTATCATGGAGATTTGCAATCACAGCTGGTTTTTCTACTTTTGGAGCATCCTCATGAAGAAGCCAAGTTTTAGCCCAATGTGTCTCTGATACTGAGAATTGAGGAGCTTTTTGTTCGAAGTCAATCTGCATTGCATAGTCAGAACGCAAGGCAAAGGCATCCCCTTTCAGGTCAGTATAAAGTGACGGAGGTGTTCCTGGGATTGAGTAAAGATCCCCTTTATCATCAGCAAGCTGAGGCAAGCTAGACAAGAGACTCCATGTATATGGATGGCGAGGGTCATAGAAGACTTCCTCAACAGTTCCATACTCAACGATTTCTCCTGCATACATCACCGCTACCTTATCCGCAATACTTGCTACCACACCAAGGTCGTGGGTGATAAAGATTGTTGTGAAATGGTACTCGTTTTGTAAAGATTTTAGCAAATCAATAATCTGTGCTTGGATGGTTACATCCAAGGCAGTCGTTGGCTCATCACAGATCAAGACATCAGGTCGGCAGGCAAGGGCAATCGCAATAACGATACGTTGACGCATTCCTCCAGAATATTGGAATGGGTATTCATCAAAACGTCTATCTGCGTCTGTAATCCCAACCTTATTCATGTAGTCAATAGCCAGTTCTTTTGCTTCTTTAGCTGTTTTTCCTTGGTGTTTTACAATAACTTCTGTAATCTGACTACCAATTGTTTTAATTGGGTCCAAACTAGTCATTGGATCTTGGAAGATAGTCGCAATCTTAGCACCACGAATTTGTTCCCAATCCTTGTGAGAAGACAAGGCTGTCAAATCCTGACCACGGTAGTCAATACTTCCTTGGGCAATGCGACCATTTTCTTCAAGCATACCTGTGAAAGTTTTTGTCAAAACAGATTTCCCTGATCCTGACTCACCTACCAAGGCTAATACTTCTCCTTCAACTAGTTCAAGGGAAACGCCGCGAATGGCTGTCAATACTTTGTCACGAACGTCAAATTCCACGACAATATCGCGAGCAGTCAAAATTACATTTTTTTCTTTTGTCATTTCTACTCCTATCTATGTGTACGTGGATCACTAGCATCCGCTAAGTTTTGACCAACTACGAAAAGGGACAAGGATACCAAGACAAGAGTTGTCAATGGAATCCAGAACAAGTAAGCATTGGTTGTTACATTTTGTGAATAATCCGAAATCAAACGACCCAAACTTGGCACTGTAATTGGTAATCCAAGACCGAAGAATGACAAGAAGGCTTCGTATGAGATAAAGCTTGGAAGCATTTGAGTCATGGTTGTCACAATAACAGATACCAATTGAGGCATGATATTTTTGGCAACAATCTTCAAGGTTGGTGTTCCCAAAGTACGTGACGCCAAGTTGTATTCCAAGTCACGATAACGCAAGATTTGCACACGGATCATGAAGGCAATCCCGATCCATGTTGTTACACTCATAGCAAAAATCAGATTCCAGAATCCAGCTCCGATTGAGTAAGTCAAGACAATGACAATCAAAAGAGATGGGATGTTTGAGATGACGTTATAAACTTCCATCATCACACGGTCTACTGATTTTGAAATTCCCCAAATACCACCGACAAAAACACCGATAACCAAGTTAATCACTGTCGCAATCACAGAAATGAGGATAGAGTTACGAGCTCCGAACCAGACACCGTCAAAGAGAGATTTACCGTTACTGTCTGTACCGAACCAATGCTCAGCATTTGGCTTGATATAACGAGCACTAAAGTCGTTTACCTTGCTGACATCATTGAAATCAAACTTAGAAAACATTGGGTAGATGAAACTCATCAAAATGATAGCTACCAAGATTCCCAACATGACTACAGTTGATTTTTTCTTCATAAATTGTCTAAACACTGAACCCCAGTATGAATAAGCTGGCGCATCAATGGCTTCAGAGGCAAAATCGTCACGTTTTACAAACTGAAATTTTTCTTTATCGATTGTAGACATTATTTGCCTCCTTTCTCAGTCAATTTAATACGTGGGTCAATAATCGTCATCCAAATATCTCCCAAAAGAAGTGAGAAGATAGAAATACATGTAAAGATGAAGACAAGACCAACGACCATAGAGTTATTAGATGCTTTTACAGAGTCAATCAACATTTTACCCATACCTGGGAAAGCGAAGACTGTTTCAGTAAGGGTTGCACCACCGATAACCCCGATAACGGCACCAGGAATTCCTGAAACCAGCGGAACCATGGCATTTTTAAAGATATGTTTGTTTGAAATTTCTTTTTCAGACAAACCTTTGGCACGAGCAAAACGTACAAAGTCTTGTGATTGCAAGTCAATCATGTAACGACGAATCCAAATAGCTGTACCAGGAGCACCCAACAAACCAAGGATAACTGCTGGTAAAACATACGAACGCCAATCTCCAGCACCCAAGATAGGGAATGAATCTGGTAAGCCAATTGAAGAACCAGCCAAACGAACGATGTAAACCAAGGCAATTGTTGGAAGAGCCATCAAGAAGGTCAAAGCCCCTGTTGAGAAGCTATCAATCCAAGTGTTCTTGAAGCGAGCCATAGCTGAACCAAGTGGCACAGCAATCGCATAAGAAATCACCAAACCGATCAATCCAACAACAGCAGAGCTGGCAATCATTGAAGGATATTGGTAGTTACTTTCAGTAGCCGTATACGGATCATCTTTTCCGTAGTTAGCTACTTCACGAGAGTCAGCCTGACTAGGTGATTTGTAGGTTCTTGAGTAAATATTTACAGAAGAAGTTTTCTTACCTGTTGGGAATTGAACTTGAGATGTTTTTGTTTGCCCTTGTCCTTGAGTAATAACCTGTAAAACAGGGCTATTAGCATAGGTTGGATAAGAGTCACCTAAATTAATGTTCACAAAATTTTGATGCACGAATGGGAATTGACTGTTGAAGTACAAGAGATATTTGTGTTTAGTACCTGAACCGACCAACGACCATCCGATAGCTGGATCGTTTTCAAAACGAAGGTAACGTTTCAAGTCTGGATTTTCTGGGTCTTGAATTTTATTTGTATGGTCAATGTCAATCAAGTTAGCATAGAATTTGAAAACACGTTCAAAAATTGGGATTTCACGAGTAGCGTAGAATTGGCCACTTTCAG
>CAURMD010000065.1:0-4064 GCA_963525985.1 uncultured Streptococcus sp.
CGTAAAATTCCTATTCAATACTCTCAAGCGAGAGCAGGTCGTAGAATGTTAGGAGCAAGATCAACTTACTTGCCTCTTAAAGTGAATAGTGCAGGGGTTATCCCAGTAATCTTCGCTATCGCATTCTTACAATTACCTAGAACTATTGCGATATTCGCACCTAATAACGAAAAGTTACAAAGAATTGTATCATATTTCGATTTCAGTCATGTTCTAGGATTAACATTATACGTAGTATTAATTATTGCGTTCTGTTACTTCTATGTAATGGTTCAAGTTAACCCAGAAAAAATGGCTGATAATTTAAGAAAACAAGGAAGTTTTGTTCCAGGGGTTAGACCAGGTAAAAAAACTGAACAATACATTACAGGTATTTTATACAGACTAACGTTTGTAGGTTCAATATTCCTAGCAGCTGTTTCGGTTCTTCCAACAATATTCACAAGCATTGCTAAATTACCAGCATCTGTTCAAATTGGTGGTACAAGTTTAATAATTGTTGTCAGTGTAGCGCTAGAGACAGTTAAACAACTTAATACTCAATTAACAGAGAAGAACTATAGAAGTTTTATTACAGGACGAAAAGGTGGTAAATAATCATGATGAATATTATTTTAATGGGATTACCAGGAGCGGGTAAAGGTACTCAAGCAGAGCAAATTAAAGCGAATTATCCAATTCCGCATATTTCTACTGGAGATATGTTTAGAGCTGCTATTAAAAATGAGACTCCGCTTGGAAAAGAAGCAAAAAGTTATATTGACAAAGGACAACTTGTTCCTGACAGTGTAACTATAGGATTAGTTGAAGAAAGATTGAATCAAGAAGATGCAAAAGAAGGCTTTTTACTTGACGGTTTTCCAAGAACAGTAGAACAAGCTGAAGCCCTTGATCAAATTTTAGCAAAAACTAATAGAAAAATCGATAAAGTACTAAATATCGATGTAGATCCAGCTATTCTGTTACCTCGTTTAACAGGTAGAAGAATCTGTAAACAATGTGGAAACACTTATCACTTGATTTTCAACCCTCCAAAAGTTGAAGGTGTTTGTGATAATGATGGTGGTGAACTATACCAAAGAAGTGATGACAACGAAGAAACAGTTGCTAATCGCTTAGAAGTTAACATCAAACAAACAAAACCTCTTTTAGACTTCTATAGTCAAAAAGAAGGAGTAGTTGAAAATGTTAATGGTGACCAAGACATCAAAGTAGTTTTCCAAGACGTACAAAATATATTAGACAAACTGAAATAGTCAGGGAGGAAAAGTATGGCAAAAGATGTCATTGAAGTAGAAGGTTTAGTAGTAGAAAACTTGCCGAATGCAATGTTTAAAGTAGAATTAGAAAATGGTCATATTATTTTAGCTCATGTTTCTGGAAAAATCAGAATGAATTATATAAGAATTTTACCAGGTGATAAAGTTACAGTAGAAATGAGTCCGTATGACCTGACAAAAGGTAGAATAACTTATAGATTCAAGTAAGTTATAAACTCAAGGAGGAAATAACGATGAAAGTAAGACCATCAGTAAAAAAAATCTGTGACAAATGTAAAGTAATTCGTCGTGGTGGTAAAGTATTAGTGATTTGCGAAAACGCAAAACATAAACAAAAACAAGGATAATTAATTAGGAGGTGCAAACTTAATGGCACGTATAGCAGGAGTAGATATTCCACGTGAGAAACGCGTTGTTATATCTCTAACTTATGTATATGGTATAGGTTTAAAAACTTCTCAAAAAATCTTAAAAGAAGCTGGAGTTTCTGAAGATGTGAGAGTTAAAGACTTAACAGAAGATCAACTAGATAAAATTCGTGAAATCGTAGATAACTACAAAACAGAAGGTGACTTACGTCGTGAAGTTTCATTAAACATCAAACGTCTAATGGAAATCGGATGTTACAGAGGAATTCGTCACCGTCGTGGACTTCCAGTAAGAGGGCAAAACACTAAGAACAACTCTCGTACTCGTAAAGGTCCTAAGAAAACAGTTGCGAACAAGAAAAAATAATTAGGATAGGAGGAGAAACACAACTATGGCTCGTAAACAACAATCACGTAAACGTCGTGTGAAAAAAAATATACAAAATGGTGTTGCACACATTCGTTCTACATTCAATAACTCAATCGTAACAATTACAGATGAACATGGTAATGCAGTATCATGGTCAAGTGCAGGAGCACTAGGATTCAAAGGTTCTAGAAAATCTACTCCATTCGCAGCACAAATGGCAAGTGAAGCAGCAGCTAAACAAGCTATGGAACACGGAATGAAATATGTAGATGTAACAGTTAAAGGTCCAGGTGCAGGACGTGAAGCAGCTATTCGTGCATTACAATCTGCTGGATTAGAAGTTACATCAATCAAAGACGTAACTCCAGTTCCTCACAATGGATGTCGCCCACCTAAACGTCGTCGTGTATAATAATAACATAGACAAAATTTAGGAGGTTTAACATAATGTTAGCAATAGAAAAACCAAAAATTCAAATCATTGAAGAATCATCAGATAAAAGATTTGGTCGCTTTGTAGTTGAACCACTTGAACGTGGATATGGAACTACATTAGGTAATTCATTGAGAAGAATGTTAATCTCATCATTACCAGGAGCAGCAGCAAGAAGCATCGATATTGAAGGAGTTCAACACGAATTCCAAGCAATTAAAGGTGTTGTAGAAGATGTTACTGAAATCATTATGAACGTTAAAAACATCGCGTTTGTAGTTCATTCTGAAGAAGAAAAACAAGTTTCAATCAGTGTTAAAGGTCCTGCAGTTGTTACAGCAGCAGACATCGCTATCGATTCTGATATCGAAGTAGTAAATACTGATCAACACATTGCAACAGTATCTGAAGGTGGACAATTTGAAATGATTATTTACGTTGGAAAAGGACGTGGATTTGTACCAGCTGATGGAAACAAAAAACGTGACTTACCAATCGGAGTTATTCCAATCGATTCAATTTACACACCAGTATCAAAAGTTAACTATACTGTAGAAAAAACTAGGGTAGGTCAAAGTACTGACTTTGATAAACTTATCTTAGACGTTACTACAAATGGTTCAATTACAGCTAACGACGCTTTAGCATTAGCATCAAAAATTCTAATTTCACACTTAGAATTATTTATGGAAATGTCTGAAGAAGCAAAAGCTGCTGAAATATTGGTAGCTAAAGAAGAAGATAACAAAGTTCAAATGTTAGAAATGACAATTGAAGAATTAGACTTATCAGTACGTAGTTACAACTGCTTAAAACGTGCAGGAATTAACACAGTACAAGAATTAGCTAACAAAACAGAACAAGAAATGATTAAAGTAAGAAACTTAGGTCGTAAATCTCTAGAAGAAGTTAAAATTAAACTTCAAGAGTTAGAACTAGGATTCAAAGAAGAATAATACTAACAAGGAGGCACACTAATGGGTTACAGAAAATTAGGACGTACATCAGCTCACCGTAAAGCGATGTTAAGAAACTTAGTAACTGCTCTACTAGTACACGGTAGAATTGAAACAACTGTTACAAGAGCGAAAGAAGTTCGTTCATTAGCAGAAAAAATGATTACATTAGGTAAAAAAGGTGATCTAGCAGCAAGACGTAATGCAGCTAAATTCATCCAACCTGTTGCAGTAGCAACTGAAGAAGGTAAGAGTCAATTAGCTCTTAAAAAATTATTTGAAGAAGTAGCACCTAAATATGCTGACCGTAACGGTGGATACACTCGTATTCTACGTGTTGGACCACGTAAAGGTGATGGTGCAGAAACAGCTATTATAGAATTAGTTTAATAAAAATTTTTCATACAACAATAACATACTACATACACACACAACTAAACAACACATACAACAAGAATTTAAACTAATTTTTTTGGCAAAAGAGTGCTTGAAATGCGTAGGAAAAGGCTACGTCGTCTAGCTCTAATGTATCCTAGCATATCGCTAGGATACCCTTTTGTCCCTTTAAAAATTAAATCTAATTATACTTTAAAAGATTACCAGGCAAGGTAGTCTTTTTTTGCGTTGTACGTTTGGATTTCTAGTGCCAAAGGCACG
>CAURMD010000066.1:0-4052 GCA_963525985.1 uncultured Streptococcus sp.
GCACCTCATGTGTTTATAGTTAGATATTACATTTTTACGAACGCAAACGTTTGCGTTACTATCAGTATATCTCATTTTTTTGATAAATGCAAGCGGTTTTAAAAAACTTTTTTGATTATTTTTTAAAAAGTTTTTCTTCTTACCCGTATATATACTTTCAGAAAACAAACAAAATAGGAATAAGGTTTTCACTTATCTTATGATCTGGAAAGAAAGTAGCAAATCTCTTTAGTTTCCATCTGTAAATTAGGCAATCGTTTTCTCAACTTTTTTTAAAATTTAAAATAAAAACTATTTTTGACTTTTCTACTATTATATAACGATAAAGCGTTTACTTTTTTTACAATTTTTTAAAAAATTTTTACAAAAAACACTTGCAACCGCTTTCTGATTGTGCTATACTAGTGCCATAAAGGAAAACGTTTGCGTTTCCTCATTATAAAATTTGTTATTCTTTAGGAGGAATACACTATGTCATCTAAATTCATGAAGAGCGCTGCTGTGCTTGGAACTGTTACACTTGCTAGCTTGCTTTTGGTAGCTTGCGGAAGCAAAACTGCTGATAAACCTGCTGATTCTGGTTCATCTGAAGCGAAAGAAATCACTCTTTACGTTGAGGACCAATACAAAGCTTATGCTGAAACAGTTGCTAAAGCTTATAAAGAACAATCAGGAACAACAGTTAACATCAAATCTGGTGACCAAATGGGTGGGCTTGACAAACTTTCTCTTGACAACCAATCAGGTCAAGCTCCTGACGTTATGATGGCTCCATACGACCGTGTAGGTAGCCTTGGTACTGACGGACAACTTTCAGAAGTGAAATTGAGCGACGGTGCTAAAACAGATGATAAAACTAAATCTCTTGTAACAGCTGCTGACGGTAAAGTTTACGGTGCTCCTGCCGTTATCGAGTCACTTGTTATGTACTACAACAAAGACTTGGTAAAAGAAGCTCCAAAAACATTTGCTGACTTGGAAAACCTTGCTAAAGATAGCAAATACGCATTCGCTGGAGAAGATGGAAAAACTTCTGCTTTCCTAGCTGACTGGACAAACTTCTACTTTGCATACGGACTTCTTGCTGGTAACGGCGGTTACGTATTCGGACAAAACGGTAAAGACGCTAAAGACATCGGTCTTGCAAACGACGGCGCTATCAAAGGTGTAGAATACGCTAAAACTTGGTATGAAAAATGGCCTAAAGGTATGCAAGATACTGAAGGAGCTGGAAACCTAATCCAAACTCAATTCCAAGAAGGTAAAACAGCTGCTATCATCGATGGACCTTGGAAAGCTCAAGCCTTCAAAGACGCTAAAGTAAACTACGGTGTTGCAACTATCCCAACTCTTCCAAACGGAAAAGAATATGCTGCATTTGGTGGTGGTAAAGCTTGGATCATCCCATCAAGCACTAAGAACCTTGAAGCTGCTCAAAAATTTGTAGACTTCCTTGTTTCAACTGAACAACAAAAAGCCTTCTACGATACAACTAACGAAATCCCAGCTAACACTGAAGCTCGTACATACGCTGAAGGTAAAAATGATGAGTTGACAACAGCTGTTATCAAACAGTTCAAGAACGCTCAACCAATGCCAAACATCTCTCAAATGTCAGCTGTTTGGGACCCAGCTAAAACAATGTTGTTTGAAGCTGTAAGTGGTAAGAAAGATGCTAAAACAGCTGCTAACGATGCTGTAACATTGATCAAAGAAACAATCAAACAAAAATTTGGTGAATAAGAAATTTGTTCAAGGGGGGTGGAAATCAAATCCCCCTTTGAATTTATCAACAAAAACACAAATAGTTTAGGTTTTATCTAGAAACCAGTATCCTATGAAAGGAGTTATTATGGAAAAGCAACAACCTAGTAAAGCAGCACTGCTGTCTATCATTCCTGGGTTAGGACAAATTTACAATAAACAAAAAGCCAAAGGTTTTATCTTCCTTGGTGTAACCATCGTATTTGTCCTTTATTTCCTAGCACTTGCAGCCCCTGAATTGAGCAATCTCATCACTCTTGGTGACAAACCAGGTCGTGACAATTCCCTCTTTATGCTGATTCGTGGTGCCTTCCATTTAATCTTTGTAGTTGTTTATGTACTCTTTTATTTCTCAAATATTAAAGATGCACATACAACTGCTAAACACATTAACAATGGCATTCCAGTAGCACTTACCTTTAAAGAAATGGTCAAAGGAATCTATGAAAATGGCTTCCCTTACCTCTTGATCATTCCATCTTATATTGCAATGACTTTTGCAATCATCTTCCCAGTTATTGTAACCTTGATGATTGCCTTTACCAACTACGACTTCCAACACTTGCCACCAAACAAATTGTTGGACTGGGTTGGTTTGACCAACTTTACGAACATCTGGAGTTTGAGTACCTTCCGTTCTGCCTTTGGTGCTGTTCTTTCTTGGACTATCATCTGGGCTTTGGCTGCCTCAACTTTACAGATCGTCATTGGTATCTTCACAGCTATCATTGCTAACCAACCATTTATCAAAGGAAAACGTATCTTCGGTGTTATTTTCCTTCTTCCTTGGGCTGTCCCAGCCTTCATCACTATCTTGACATTCTCAAACATGTTTAATGATAGTGTCGGAGCTATCAACACTCAAGTCTTGCCGATCTTTGCTAAATTCCTTCCTTTCCTTGATGGGGCTCTTATCCCTTGGAAAACAGACCCTACTTGGACTAAGGTTGCCTTGATTATGATGCAAGGTTGGCTTGGATTCCCATATATCTATGTTTTGACTTTGGGTATCTTGCAATCTATTCCTAACGACCTTTACGAAGCAGCTTATATTGACGGTGCCAATGCTTGGCAAAAATTCCGCAACATCACTTTCCCAATGATCTTGGCTGTTGCAGCACCTACTTTGATTAGCCAATACACCTTCAACTTTAACAACTTCTCTATCATGTACCTCTTCAATGGTGGAGGACCTGGTAGTGTCGGTGGTGGAGCTGGTTCAACCGATATCTTGATCTCATGGATCTACCGTTTGACAACAGGTACATCTCCTCAATACTCAATGGCGGCAGCTGTTACCTTGATTATCTCTATCATTGTCATCTCAATCTCTATGATCGCATTCAAGAAACTACACGCATTTGATATGGAGGACGTCTAAGATGAATAACTCAATTAAACTCAAACGTAGACTGACTCAAACCCTTACTTACCTCTACTTAATTGGCCTATCAATCGTGATTATCTATCCACTGTTGATTACCATCATGTCAGCCTTTAAAGCAGGTAACGTCTCAGCCTTTAAACTAGATACTAACATCGACCTCAATTTTGATAACTTTAAAGGCCTCTTCACTGAAACCTTGTACGGTACTTGGTATCTCAACACTTTGATTATCGCCTTGATTACCATGGCTGTTCAAACAAGTATTATCGTACTTGCTGGTTATGCTTACAGCCGTTACAACTTCTTGGCTCGTAAACAAAGTTTGGTTTTCTTCTTGATTATCCAAATGGTGCCAACCATGGCCGCTTTGACAGCCTTCTTCGTTATGGCACTTATGTTGAACGCCCTTAACCACAGCTGGTTCCTCATCTTCCTCTACGTTGGTGGTGGTATCCCAATGAATGCTTGGCTCATGAAGGGCTACTTCGATACAGTGCCAATGTCTTTAGACGAATCTGCAAAACTAGACGGTGCAGGACACTTCCGCCGCTTCTGGCAAATTGTTCTTCCTCTTGTTCGCCCAATGGTTGCTGTACAAGCTCTCTGGGCCTTCATGGGACCTTTTGGGGACTACATCCTCTCTAGTTTCTTGCTTCGTGAGAAAGAATACTTTACTGTTGCCGTAGGTCTCCAAACCTTCGTTAGCAATGTGAAAAACATGAAGATTGCCTACTTCTCAGCAGGTGCTATCCTCATCGCCCTTCCAATCTGTATTCTCTTCTTCTTCCTACAAAAGAACTTTGTTTCAGGACTTACAAGTGGTGGCGACAAGGGATAATATATCCCCGCCACCCTTTTTCATTTTATACTCTTCGAAAATCTCTTCAAACCACGTCAGCTT
>CAURMD010000067.1:0-4003 GCA_963525985.1 uncultured Streptococcus sp.
TACTCCAGGTGTTTCAGTTGTTGGAATTTCTCCTACTTCTACAATTTCCCATCCTTCTGGTAGATCTACTTTCTTCTTAACATCTTCTTCAGTAATTGGTGTTCCCACTTCTACTACAATAGGCGTTACTTTTGGTGTTACGATTACTGGTACATCTACTTCAATTATCTCACCAGTTGGAACTTTGATTTTCACTTTAACGCTTGGTTTTACTCCAGGTGTTTCAGTTGTTGGAATTTCTCCTACTTCTACAATTTCCCATCCTGGTTCTTTTGGTAAATCAATATGACCTTTCACATCGTCTGGTGTGATTGGAGTTCCTTGTGGTACAACAATTTGTCTTACAGTTGGTGTTACGATTACCGGTACGTCGACTGTAATCTTACGTCCATCTGGTAATTCAATTTCCACTGAAACAACTGGTTTTGTTCCTGGTGTTGTAGTCGTTGGAATTTCGCCCACTTTTGTTACAGTCCATCCTTTTGGCAATTCGATATGTTTCTTAACATCTTCTGACGTTACAGGCGTTCCTACTGAAACTACTACAGGTGTTACTTTCGGCGTTACGATTACTGGGATATTCATCGTTACTCGAATTCCATTTGGCAATTCAACTACAACTGGAATACTTGGTCTTTCACCTGGAACATCTGTTGTAGGTTTATCTCCAATTGAGATAACTTTTACTCCTTTTGGAATGTGTTTTTCAACATCCTCAGCAGTAATTGGATCACCTTGTTTTTTAACAATATCTTCAATAGGTGTTACATTCACTGGTACTTCTACCGTAACTACTTTGTCATTTGGTAATGTAATCGTTACTTTTACTGGATCTTTCTTACCTGGTGTTGTTAAGTCTGGAAGATCTCCTACCTTAACTGTTGCTCCGTCTGGTACTTTAATTTGTTTTAATACATCCTCTGGAGTCAATTTATTTTTTGTAACTGGTGTTTCAATTGGTGTAATTGGTGTTACATTTACTGGAACTTCTACTGTTATTACTTTTCCATTCGGTAATTCCACAGTTACTTTAACTGGATCTTTCTTACCTGGTGTTGTTAAGTCTGGAATGTTTTCTACCTTCGTTACCTTGCCACCTTCTGGAATCGTGATTCTCTTAGTGTAATCCTCTGGTGTTAATGGAGTCTTCGTAACCGGAGTTTCAATTTCCTTCACTGGTGTTACGTTCACTGGGACTTCCACTGTAATTACTTTCCTATTTGGTAATTCTACCGTTACTTTAACTGGATCTTTCTTACCTGGCGTTGTTAAGTCTGGAATGTTCTCAACATTCGTTACCCTGCCTTCTGCAGGAACTTTAACATATTTAGAAATATCCTCTTTTGTTAAAGGTGTATTCGTCACTGGGGTTTCGATTGGTTTTGGTTTAGCTTCCACTACTTTAATAGTTGCCGGAACTTCTACTAACACTTTTCCATCTTTATCTTTTACCACAACTGTAACTGGTTTATCCCCTGGAGTTGTTCCATCATATGGAGTTGTTTGTCCTTCTGGAACTTTGTATTCGAATGTTGACCCTTCTGGATAATCACTTGGTGTGATACTATCTTCAGCTTTAGGTTTATCTTTATCTTCAGCATTTACTGGAGTTAATTGTTCTTTACCTTGAACGACTTTAATTTTCGCAGGTACTTCTACAACTGTATCTCCATCTGGATCTTTCACGACTACAGTAACATCTTTTTCACCTGGTGTTGTTCCATCATATGGAGTTGTTTGTCCTTCTGGAGTCTTGTATTCAAATGTTGATCCTTCTGGATAATCATCCGGTGTAATGCTATCTTGTGGTTTTGGTTTCTTATCATTTTCAGCATTCACAGGGACATATTGTGTCTTAGATTCTACTACTACAATTGTCGCTGGAATTTCTGTAATTGGTTGTCCATTCAACTTAGCTACTACTGTTACAGGTTTCTCACCTGGTGTTGTTGTATCTACCGGAGTGTTATCTTTATATTCAAATGTTGTTCCAGTTGGGAAATCATTTGGATTAATGTTTTCTTTTGGATCTGGTTGTTTCTTAGCTGGATCTACTGGTACATATTTAGGATAACTTTCTACTACTCGTACTGTTGCTGGTACTTCAACGATTGTATTTCCTTGTGGGTCAAGCACTTCAACAACCACGTTCTTATCTCCAGTTGTTGTTACATCAATTGGACTTGTTTGTCCTTCTGGAGTTTTATATCTAAATGTTGATCCTTGTGGATAATCTGTTTTATCGATACTCTTCTCTGGATCTGGTAAAACATCATTATTTTCTTTTACAGGTACAATTTGTGGTACACCTTCAACTACTGTAACTGGTACTTTAACAGTTGTCATTTTTTCTTGACCATCTACAGTGTATTTAACTGGTACATCAACTTCTGTATCTTCTGTTAAGTCTGGCACTGTTACTGTAGCTGTTTCATCAATAGCAACTGTTGCACCTTGAGGTAATTTACCTGTAAATGTTGAATCTTCAATTGCTTTTTTCGCTTGAGCAAGTACTTTTTCTTTAGCTTTATCCTTGTCACTATTTTTAGCAACTAGAATTTCATCAGCTTCTGGTTTTGGTAATACTGTTACAGGGACACTTACTGTTTCTGTTAACTTACCATTATCATAAGTTACCGGCACGTCTACTTTAACGTCTGTTTCCCCAGCTTTACCTGCTGTTTCTGGTAAATCAGTTTCTGCTGGTGTTCCTACTGTACCTCCAGTACCTGGAGGTACAGCCTCTTTTGCTTGAGTTGCTGTTGGTTTTTCACCTTCGAACACTACAATCTTAGCTGGTGTTGAGCTTACTACTGTTACTGGTACATTAATTGTGTCTTCTGCTACTACTGTACCTGTTGCGTCTTTGTATTGTACTTTTACTGGTACATTACCTTTATCACCATTAGAAGTTGTTGCTGGAACAGTATAATTTTGATTTGGAACTAATTCTACTGTAATTCCTGATGGTAGCGTTAATTTACCTAGTGCAGCTTGTGCTTTTTCTTTCACTGCTGTTGTTAGGTTGTCACCAGTTGTATCTTTTAATGTTGTTACTTTTTCTGGTGTTGCTTTTGGTAACACTTCAACTGGTACATTTACAGTTTCTGTTCCACTTGGGTATGTTACTGTTGTTGGTACAGTTACATCTTTTGCTCCTACTTTACCTGTTGTTTCTGGTAAAGCAGTTTCTGTTGGTGTTCCTACTGTTCCTCCAGTACCTGGTGTTACTGCATTTTTAACTTTCTCAGCATCTGGTTTTGTGCCTTCTACAGTGTATACTGTTTTTGGTTCTGAACCTAATACGTTGATTGTTACTGGTACTGTTGTATTGTATGTTATTCCATCTACTGTATAAGTTGCTGGAACATTTACAACACCTTTATTTGGACCTTTTTCATTTGTTAGAGTTTCTGCTACGGCTTCTGTTATATCACCAACTGTAACTGTTGCACCTGTTGGTAATTTCCCTTTGAAAGCTGCTTCTTCTACTAATGCTGACGCTTTTGCTTTCGCTACTTCTTTGACTTTATCAACAGTTGAACCTTTTGGTACATCTGCTTCACCAGTTGCTTTTGGTAATACTGTTACTGGTACTTTCACTTGTTCCGGATCTGTGATTCCGTCGTAAGCTACCGGTAATGTTACTTCTTTTTCACCTGATTGTTTTGTTAAATCAGTTGGAATTACAGGAGTACCCTTTGTTCCATCAGTACCTGGTGTTACGGCACCTTTAACTGCATCAGCTGTTACTTCATCACCTTCGAAAACAACGATTTTACTTGGTGTTGAACTTACTACTGTTACTGGTACATTAATTGTATCTTCTGCTACTACTGTACCTGTTGCGTCTTTATATTGTACTTTTACTGGTACATTATCTTTATCACCATTAGAAGTTGTTGCTGGAACAGTATATGTTTGATTTGGAACTAATTCTACTGTAACTCCTGATGGTAGTGTTAATTTACCTAGTGCAGCTTGTGCTTTTTCTTTTACAGCT
>CAURMD010000068.1:0-3954 GCA_963525985.1 uncultured Streptococcus sp.
GTGGTGTATCCGTCTCATCCGCATCTTGGAGCATGCCAGCGATATGACCAACTTCCGTGTACATACCTGTATTGACAACAACACCAAGACCACGACCATAAGTCACATTTGAGTTTTGGAAGGCCATATTGACACGGTCACCAATACCAGCATCTGCAGCAAGTTCAACTGTCAAGTCTTTTTCAACTGGCACAGACTCACCTGTCAGGGCAGCTTCTTCGATTTTAAGAGAGTTGGCTTCTAGCAAACGTAAGTCTGCTGGTACAACATCACCAGCTTCGAGAGCGACGATATCACCTGGTACTAATTCTTTAGAATCAATCTCAGCCATATGACCATCACGAAGAACGCGGGCAGCTGGACTAGACATGGATTTGAGGGCTTCGATAGCTTCTTCTGCTTTTCCTTCTTGGTAAACACCAAAGGCAGCGTTGATGATAACCACGGCTAGGATGATAATGGCATCTGCGATATCTTCCCCACCAGAAGTCACGACTGATAAAATAGCTGCCGCAACTAGGATGATAATCATCAAATCCTTAAATTGCTCGATAAATTTGACCAGGATTGATCGTTTCTCGCCTTCTTCGAGTTCATTGTGGCCAAATTCTGCAAGGCGCTTTTCTGCCTCACTTGATGACAAACCTTGCTCGGTCGCATCCACAGCCTTCAAGACCTCTTCAGGACTCTGAGTGTAAAACGCTTGGCGTTTTTGTTCTTTTGACATGTGTCTCCTCCTTGACATTGTGTGCAAAACAGGCCCTCTATTTCTCATCGTATCTTTTCACGACAAACAAAAAGAGACCTGTTAATCATAACAAGTCTCGCTGTTTAAGATAGTGCCGGAAAGCATACTTTTCAGTATAAAATTCGGAATGACGACACTATCACAGGTTTCTGCCAGCTACTCCCTTGAGTAGTACTATTATACCAAATTTTGAAAAGTTTTCAAAGAGTAAAAACTGCCTTATTTGAATTTTCCCTTGAAAACCAGTATAATGGTAGAATGCTATGTGACTAGAAAGGAAGTTGAATGAAGCAATCTATCTCAAATCTCAAGTTAGCTGAGCGTGGAGCCATTATCAGTATTTCGACCTATTTGATCTTGTCTGCAGCCAAATTAGCAACTGGTCATCTTCTTCATTCATCCAGTTTGGTAGCCGATGGTTTCAACAACGTGTCGGACATCATTGGAAATATTGCCCTCTTGATTGGAATTCGAATGGCCCGCCAACCTGCTGACCGAGACCACCGTTTTGGCCACTGGAAGATTGAGGATTTGGCTAGCTTAATCACTTCCATCATCATGTTCTATGTTGGTTTCGATGTACTTCGGGATACCATTCAAAAAATTCTCAGTCATGAAGAAACGGTCATTGACCCTCTTGGTGCAACCCTAGGAATCATTTCTGCAGCGATTATGTTTGTAGTTTATCTCTACAATACTCGCCTCAGTAAGAAATCCAACTCCAAGGCACTTAAGGCCGCAGCAAAGGACAATCTTTCTGATGCTGTCACCTCACTTGGTACTACTATTGCCATCCTAGCTAGCAGTTTCAATTATCCCATTGTGGATAAACTGGTTGCTATCATCATCACCTTCTTTATCTTGAAAACTGCCTATGATATCTTTATCGAGTCTTCCTTTAGTCTTTCAGATGGTTTTGACGACCGTCTGCTTGAAGAGTATCAAAAGGCCATTATGGAAATTCCCAAGATCAGCAAGGTTAAGTCGCAAAGAGGTCGTACCTACGGTAGCAACATCTACCTGGATATCACGCTGGAGATGAATCCTGACTTGTCTGTTTTTGAGAGTCATGAAATCGCGGATCAGGTCGAGTCTATGCTGGAAGAACGTTTTGGCGTCTTTGATACCGATGTCCATATCGAGCCCGCACCTATTCCTGAGGATGAAATTTTAGATAACGTCTATAAAAAATTGCTTATGCGCGAGCAATTGATTGACCAAGGAAATCAACTGGAAGAACTCTTGGCTGACGATTTTGTCTATATTCGTCAAGATGGAGAGCAGATGGATAAAGAGGCCTATAAAGCCGAAAAAGACTTGAATTCCGCTATCAAGGATATTCAGATCACTTCCATCAGTCAAAAGACCAAACTCATCTGCTATGAGTTAGATGGCATTGTCCATACCAGTATCTGGCGCCGCCACGAAACCTGGCAAAATATCTTTCATCAAGAAACCAAAAAAGAATAGAGAAATCCTGTCTTGAGACGGGATTTTTCTATTCTTCTAGCTATCAAATTCACTTAGATACTCATAGCGTTCGTATTTTTCAAGAAGTGCTTCGTTTTTCTCATCTAGTTCTTTTTGAAGAGTAGCTAGCTTACCAAAGTCGGAGCCATTGGCCTGCATTTCCTCTTCAATAGCAGCGATACGATTTTCCAAGGCTTCAATATCGCCTTCAATACTTGCCCACTCCTGCTTTTCTTGGTAGGTCATGCGTTTCTTGTCTTCTCGAACCTTGACCACTTTTTCCTTTTCGGCTTTTTGCACTTGATTGGCCATCTCTGTTTCAAAGACTTTTTCATCAAGATAGTCGGTGTAATGACCAAAGAAAGGACGAATCTTACCATCCTCAAAAGCGAGAATCTTAGTCGCTACCTTATCCAAGAAATAGCGGTCGTGACTAACAGTCAAAACTGGACCAGCAAAGCCTTGCAAGAAATTCTCCAAAACTGTCAAGGTCGCAATATCTAGGTCATTTGTCGGTTCGTCCAAGAGAAGAACATTTGGTTTTTCCAAAAGCAGTTTGAGGAGATAAAGACGTTTTTTCTCTCCCCCAGACAATTTCTCAATCAAGGTTCCATGCGTCGAACGTGGGAAAAGGAACTGCTCCAGCAACTCAGCGATGGAAGTCGTAGAACCACCACTGGTCTTGACCTCTTCTGCCACTTCCTGCAGGTAATTGATAACTCGCTTGCTTTCATCCAAGCCCTCAATTTGTTGAGAGAAATAGGCAATGCGAACAGTTTCCCCAATCACAACTTGACCTGCTGTCGGCTCAAGACTGCCTGCAATCAGATTGAGCAGGGTTGATTTCCCAACACCGTTGTCCCCAACAATTCCAATACGATCTTTAGCCTGCACCAAGAGATTAAAATCTTGCAAAATGGGCTTGTTTTCATAGGCAAAGGAAACATCCTGAAACTCGATGACTTTCTTCCCAATCCGACTGGTTTCAAAGTTCATGGTCAAGTCTGTCTCAGCACTACTGCCTGAAACTTCCTTTTTCAAGTCATGGAAGCGATTGATACGAGCCTGCTGCTTGGTCGCACGCGCCTGCGGTTGTCTGCGCATCCAGGCCAATTCTTGCTTATAAAGTTGTTCCTTTTTGTGGAGAAGAGCCGCATCGCGCTCGTCCTGTTCCGCCTTAAGGCGAACATAATCCTGATAATTTCCCTGATATTCGGTCAAGCCTGCTCGGTCCAACTCGAAAATCCGTGTTGACAAAGCGTCTAGGAAATAACGATCGTGGGTAATAAAAAGGACGGTCTTCTTGGAATTTTTCAAAAAGAGGGTTAGCCACTCAATAGTCGCAATGTCCAGATGGTTGGTCGGCTCATCCAGAAGCAAGAGGTCGTGGTTGCCAAGTAAGACTTGCGCCAACTGGACCCGTCTTCTTAGACCACCTGACAATTCCCCAACAGGAGTAGATAAGTCCTGAATCCCCAGCTTACTAAGAACCGTCTTGACCTGACTCTCAATTTCCCAAGCTTGGAGAGAGTCCATTTCTGCCATGACCCGTTCCAAACGCGCCTGCTTGTCCTCACTGTAGTTGAGCATGATCAACTCATACTCACGAATGAGTTGGATTTCCTTGAGGTCGCTGGAGAGGACCGTATCCAAGACCGTCTTACTATCATCAAAATCAGGATCCTGGGTCAAGTAGCCAATCTGGTAATCATTCTTAGCTGAAAAGGGACTGACAT
>CAURMD010000069.1:0-3711 GCA_963525985.1 uncultured Streptococcus sp.
ATATTACAACGCCGATTTACTATCCATCTGGTAAACTTCATATCGGTTCTGCCTACACAACTATCGCATGTGATGTCCTAGCTCGCTACAAACGCCTTATGGGCTACGATGTCTTTTATCTGACTGGTCTCGATGAGCATGGCCAAAAGATTCAACAAAAAGCAGAAGAAGCTGGTATCACGCCCCAAGCCTATGTTGATGGCATGGTAGTTGGAGTTAAAGAACTCTGGCAATTACTGGATATCTCATATGATAAATTTATCCGTACCACAGACGATTACCATGAAAAAGTGGTAGCGCAAGTTTTTGAACGCTTGCTTGCTCAAGATGACATCTACCTAGGTGAATACTCTGGCTGGTATTCAGTATCCGATGAGGAATTCTTTACAGAAAGCCAGCTTGCAGAAGTTTTCCGTGACGAAGCTGGAAATGTAACCGGCGGAATCGCTCCATCAGGTCACGAAGTGGAATGGGTATCTGAAGAGTCTTATTTCCTTCGCCTCAGCAAATACCAAGATCGTCTAGTAGAATTTTTCAAAGCTCATCCTGAATTTATCACTCCAGATGGTCGTCTGAATGAAATGCTTCGCAATTTTATCGAGCCAGGTTTGGAAGATTTGGCAGTTTCTCGTACAACCTTTACATGGGGAGTACCAGTCCCATCAAATCCAAAACACGTTGTCTACGTTTGGGTTGATGCCCTTCTTAACTATGCGACAGCTCTTGGCTACGGTCAAGACGAACATGGTAACTTTGACAAGTTCTGGAATGGAACAGTCTTCCACATGGTAGGAAAAGACATCCTTCGTTTCCACTCAATCTACTGGCCAATCCTTCTTATGATGTTGGATATCAAATTGCCAGATCGTTTGATTGCCCACGGTTGGTTCGTCATGAAAGACGGCAAAATGTCTAAGTCTAAAGGGAATGTCGTTTACCCTGAAATGTTGGTAGAGCGTTATGGACTAGATCCACTTCGTTACTATCTCATGCGTAGCCTTCCAGTTGGTTCAGACGGAACCTTCACTCCTGAAGACTATGTAGGCCGTATCAACTACGAATTGGCCAATGACCTAGGGAACCTCCTCAATCGTACGGTTTCTATGATTAACAAGTACTTTGATGGACAAATTCCAGCCTATGTAGAGGGTGTAACAGAGTTTGACAATGCTCTTGCTCAAGTAGCTGCTGAATCAATTGCTGACTACCATACACACATGGAAGCAGTTGACTACCCACGTGCCCTTGAAGCAGTCTGGACTCTGATCTCTCGTACCAATAAATACATCGATGAGACAGCTCCATGGGTCTTGGCAAAGGATGAAGCACTCCGCGATCAATTGGCAAGTGTCATGAGTCACTTGGCAGCCAGCCTGCGTGTTGTAGCTCACTTGATTGAGCCATTTATGATGGAAACCAGTCGCGCGGTCTTGACTCAACTTGGCTTGGAAGAAGTAGCAAGCCTTGAGAACTTGAAATTGGCTGATTTCCCTGCAGATGTGACTGTAGTTGCTAAGGGAACACCAATCTTCCCACGTCTGGATATGGAAGAAGAAATCGCCTATATCAAGGAACAAATGGAAGGTAACAAACCAGCTGTCGAAAAAGAATGGAATCCAGATGAAGTTGAACTCAAACTAAACAAGGAAGAAATCAAGTTTGAAGACTTTGACAAGGTCGAAATCCGTGTCGCAGAAGTCAAAGAAGTGTCTAAAGTAGAAGGTTCAGATAAGTTGCTTCAATTCCGATTAGATGCTGGTGATGGTGAAGATCGTCAAATCCTCTCAGGAATTGCAAAATACTATCCAAATGAACAAGAATTGGTCGGCAAGAAAGTTCAAATTGTTGCCAACCTCAAACCTCGTAAGATGATGAAAAAATATGTCAGCCAAGGGATGATCCTCTCAGCTGAACATGATGGACAATTAACCCTTCTCACAGTTGATCCAGCTGTACCAAACGGAAGTGTGATTGGGTAAAAATAGAGGCTCTATAATATTTGAATCTTTCTCTTTTTCCGTGGGTTTAAGAAGATAAAATGGAGTGAAATATAGTCAAAAAGCCGTTGCAAAGCGGTTTTTTGTTATAATGAAGGGAAGAATGTTAGAAATTAAAGGAGAAAAATTTGATGAGATACATAACTCTTGGTCAAGATGACAAAGAATTATCAGAAATTGTTCTCGGAATGATGAGAATAAAAGATAAGTCTGTAAAAGAAGTTGAAGAGCTTGTAGAAACAGCACTTTCTGTTGGAATCAATGCTTTTGACTTGGCTGATATATATGGTCGTGGTCGTTGTGAAGAACTGTTAGGTCTTGTCCTAAAAAATCGTCCAGATTTAAGAGAAAAGATGTGGATTCAGTCCAAATGTGGCATTCGCATAGAAGAATTTACCTATTTTGATTTTTCAAAAGAGTATATATTACAATCAGTTGATGGGATTTTAGAAAGATTGCAGGTTGATTATTTAGATAGTTTGCTTCTTCATCGACCAGATGCTTTGATGGAATCTGACCAAGTAGCAGAAGCCTTTGATTTCCTTTATAAACAAGGTAAGGTTCGAAATTTTGGAGTTTCTAATCAAAATCCCATGATGATGGAGTTGCTTAAAAAAGATGTCAAGCAGCCGTTAGCTGTTAATCAGCTACAATTGAGTGCGGCTTTTACTCCAGGATTCGAATCAGGTTTTCATGTTAATATGGAAGATAGTCAAGCAGCTATGCGAGATGGCAGCATTTTTGAATATTGCAAATTACACGATGTGGTCATTCAAGCATGGTCTGTCTTACAATTCGGGTATTTTAAAGGGAATTTTGTTGGAAATGAGAAATTTCAAGCTTTAAATCAAGTACTTGATCGTTTAGCTATTAAATATGGAGTAACCTCTTCAACTATTGCCATTTCTTGGATATTGCGTTATCCAGCAAAAATGCAGGCAGTCGTAGGTACAACAAATCCTAAGCATTTGAGAGAAGTTAGCCAAGCGGCAAACTTTAGCTTAACAAGAAAAGAATGGTATGAAATTTATCTTGCAGCAGGGAATAATTTGCCGTAAGTAGAAGCAGATGTAAATAAATCACAGTCAAAAAGCCGTTTCAAAGCGGTTTTTTTGTTATAATGAAGGGGAGAATTATTGATATTAAAGGAGAAAAACATGACATTTGAAGAAATTCTGCCTGGGTTAAAGGCTAAGAAAAAATATGTACGTACTGGATGGGGAGGTGCTGAAAACTATGTGCAGCTTTTTGATACCATTGAACAAAACGGGGTTGCACTTGAAGTGACGCCCTACTTCCTAATTAACGTGTCTGGAGAAGGAGAAGGTTTTTCCATGTGGAGTCCGACACCTTGTGATGTTTTGGCGACGGATTGGGTAGAAGTGCATGACTAGACGTGTACTCATTACAGGAGTGAGTTCAGGAATTGGACTAGCTCAGGCTCGACTTTTTTTAGAGAAGAGCTATCAAGTTTATGGAGTTGACCAAGGTGAAAATCCACTCTTAGAGGGTGATTTCCACTTTCTACAGAGAGATTTGACCTTGGACTTAGAGCCTATTTTTGACTGGTGTCCTAGGGTGGATGTTTTGTGCAATACTGCTGGAGTTTTGGATGATTACAAGCCACTTTTGGAACAAACGGCGCAGGAAATTCAAGAGATTTTTGAAATCAACTATATGACTCCTGTTGAGTTGACTCGCTATTACTTGACAC
>CAURMD010000070.1:0-3681 GCA_963525985.1 uncultured Streptococcus sp.
TAAAGGAGAAAAATATGGCTTCAAAAATGCTACACACTTGCTTGCGAGTAGAAAACCTTGAAAAATCAATCGCATTTTATCAAGATGCTTTTGGTTTTAAAGAATTGCGTCGCAGAGATTTTCCAGATCATGCCTTCACGATTGTCTATCTAGGTCTTGAGGGTGACGACTATGAGTTGGAATTGACTTATAACTACGATCACGGTCCTTATGTGGTTGGAGATGGATTTGCCCATATCGCCCTCAGTACACCTGATCTTGAGGCGCTTCATCAAGAGCATAGTGCCAAAGGCTATGAAGTGACTGAGCCAAATGGTCTACCAGGAACTGCACCTAACTATTACTTTGTTAAAGACCCTGATGGATACAAGGTCGAAGTCATTCGTGAAAAATAAGGCTCTTTCAAATACAGGATAATTCAATTTGTGTAGCAGAAAGCTTACAAATAAAATTGAATATAGTAAAATAGGATTAGAAATCTTAAGAAAGTTGGTCCTTTATTGGAAACGATAGTATTTTCAATCTCTGTTTTTCTAGCAGGTGTTTTATCCTTTTTTTCTCCTTGTATTTTTCCACTTCTGCCAGTTTATGCTGGGATTTTATTGGATGATCAGGAAAGCGCAAAAAGTTTTTCTTTGTTTGGGAGAAAGGTTCTCTGGTCAGGTTTGATTCGAACACTTTGCTTTATCGCAGGCATTTCACTCATTTTCTTTATTCTAGGATTTGGTGCTGGTTACTTTGGTAATATTCTCTATGCCAATTGGTTTCGCTATACCATGGGAACAATTATTATCATTTTAGGCCTTCACCAGATGGAAATTTTTCATTTTAAGAAATTAGAGGTTCAAAAAAGCTTTACCTTTAAAAAATCAGATTCTAATCGTTATTGGTCAGCTTTTTTACTCGGTATTACCTTTAGCTTTGGTTGGACGCCTTGTATCGGTCCAGTTTTAAGTTCCGTTTTAGCGCTTGCAGCTTCTGGTGGTAATGGAGCTTGGCAAGGAGCTATCTATACTCTCATTTACACTCTGGGGATGGCCATTCCTTTCTTGGTTTTGGCTCTAGCTTCAGGTGTAGTCATGCCTTATTTTAGTAAAATCAAACGTCATATGATGCTACTGAAGAAAATTGGTGGTTTCCTCATTATTTTAATGGGAATTTTGTTACTATTAGGACAAGTAAATGTTCTAGCTGGAATTTTTGAATAAAGGAGAACAAATGAAAAAAGTAATGTTTGCTGGCTTAAGCCTCTTGTCATTAGTTGTATTGATGGCCTGTGGTGAGGAAGAGACTAAAAAGACTCAAGCAGCACAACAGCCAAAACAAGAAACGACTGTACAACAAATCGCTGTTGGAAAAGAGGCTCCAGACTTTACCTTGCAATCAATGGATGGTAAAGAAGTTAAGTTATCTGATTTTAAGGGTAAAAAGGTTTACTTGAAGTTTTGGGCTTCATGGTGTGGTCCATGTAAGAAAAGTATGCCTGAGTTGATGGAATTAGCTGCGAAAGCAGATCGTGATTTCGAAATTCTTAGTGTCATTGCACCAGGAATTCAAGGTGAAAAAACCGTTGAGCAATTCCCACAATGGTTCCAAGAACAAGGATATAAGGATATCCCAGTTCTTTATGATACTAAAGCAACCACCTTCCAAGCTTATCAAATTCGAAGCATTCCTACAGAATATCTGATTGATAGTCAAGGAAAGATTGGAAAGATTCAATTTGGTGTCATCAGTAATGCGGATGCAGAAGCAGCCTTTAAAGAAATGAACTAGAATCGATAAAAATCTGATTACAAGAGAGTAGTCAGATTTTTTTAGAAAAAGATTTTATAAATATTCACAAATATCCTATATTTATGGTAAAATAGAATCATCATTTTATTTTGGAGTCAAAGATGAATATATTTAGAACAAAGAATGTTAGTTTGGATAAAACGGAGATGCACAGGCATTTGAAGTTATGGGATTTGATTTTGTTAGGTATCGGAGCCATGGTAGGGACAGGTGTCTTTACAATAACAGGTACTGCAGCCGCAACTCTAGCGGGTCCAGCTCTAGTGATTTCAATCGTCATTTCTGCCTTGTGTGTGGGATTATCAGCCCTCTTTTTTGCAGAATTTGCTTCGCGGGTACCTGCTACAGGTGGTGCCTACAGTTATCTCTATGCTATTTTAGGAGAATTCCCTGCCTGGTTGGCTGGTTGGTTAACCATGATGGAATTCATGACAGCCATATCTGGTGTGGCTTCAGGTTGGGCAGCTTATTTTAAAGGCTTGCTCTCTCAATATGGGATAGCCCTTCCTCAGGCTTTAAATGGTACCTTTAATCCTCAAGCAGGGACATTTGTTGATTTATTGCCTATTCTTGTCTTGGTCTTGGTGACTTCGCTTGTTTTACTCAATGCCAAGGCAGCCTTACGCTTTAATTCTATTCTAGTGATTTTGAAATTTTCCGCTTTAGCTCTCTTTGTTTTAGTAGGAATTTGGAATATCAAGCTTGATAATTGGAGCAATTTTGCTCCTTATGGTTTTGGACAAATCTATGGTGCTAGTACTGGTATTATGGCTGGTGCGTCCTTAATGTTCTTTGGATTTTTAGGCTTTGAATCCATCTCTATGGCTGTAGATGAGGTCAAGACTCCTCAAAAAAATATTCCTAGAGGGATTGTCTTATCGCTTTCTATCGTAACCATTCTCTATGCCTTGGTGACCCTTGTTTTGACTGGTGTGGTTCACTATAGTCATCTAAATGTTGATGATGCCGTTGCCTTTGCCCTTCGTAGCATTGGGATTAGTTGGGCAGCCAACTATGTGTCATTGGTGGCTATCTTGACCTTGATTACGGTTTGTATCTCGATGACCTATGCCCTATCGCGTATGATTTACAGTTTAGCACGTGACGGCTTAATGCCTGCCGCCTTTAAAGAACTAACGAAGACTAGCAAGGTACCTAAAAATGCGACTATCTTGACAGGTCTAGCTTCAGCAGTAGCAGCAGGAATGTTCCCTCTTGCTAGTATCGCAGCCTTCTTAAATATTTGTACCTTAGCCTACTTGATTATGCTAGCTTACGGCCTGATTCGCTTACGGAAAGAAAAGGGGATGCCCAAAGCTGGGGAATTTAAAACACCCTTGGTACCTCTGTTACCGATTTTATCAATCATCATTTGTTTATCCTTCATGTTGCAGTATAATATGGAAACCTGGCTTGCTTTCCTGATTGCCTTGTTGATAGGAAGTATTATTTACTTCACTTATGGTTATAAGCATTCTACCATAGAAGAATAAAGTGAAAGTCTGTTGAGTTGTTGAAACTCAGCAGATTTTTATATGTGAAAGAAATTTCATTTTTTTCTAAAAATATCTTGACAGATTAAATTTTTAGGAGTAGAATGTTTACTAGTTAATTAAATGGTTAAGGAGTTATCCATGAAGAAACAAAGTTTATTTTTAGTATTGTTAAGTGTCTTTATTTTATTGCTAGGAGCCTGTAGTCAAAAGGAAAGCCAGACAGGAAAGGGGCTGAAAATTGTGACCAGTTTTTATCCTATCTACGCTATGGTTAAGGAAGTATCTGGTGACTTGAATGATGTTCGGATGATTCAGTCAAGTAGTGGGATTCACTCCTTTGAACCTTCGGCAAATGACATCGCGGCCATCTATGATGCAGATGTCTTTG
>CAURMD010000071.1:0-3671 GCA_963525985.1 uncultured Streptococcus sp.
TACTCAATCCGAGTCAAGTTTTCCTAGAAGAGCGTTTGGATGGAGCAACTGGTTCATCAATCGTTGTGACCATGGAAGGGACGCGTCCGATTTTGGCGGAGGTTCAGGCCTTGGTAACACCGACCATGTTTGGAAATGCCAAGCGTACTACGACAGGTCTTGACTTCAATCGCGCTAGCTTGATTATGGCTGTTTTGGAAAAACGGGCAGGTCTTCTCTTACAAAATCAGGATGCCTATCTCAAATCTGCTGGCGGTGTCAAATTGGATGAACCTGCCATTGACTTGGCCGTTGCAGTTGCCATTGCTTCGAGTTATAAAGACAAGCCAACTAATCCTCAGGAATGTTTTGTAGGCGAACTGGGCTTGACTGGAGAGATTCGCCGTGTCAATCGTATCGAGCAGCGCATCAATGAAGCTGCTAAACTGGGTTTTACTAAGATTTATGTACCTAAGAATTCCTTGACAGGAATCACTCCGCCTAAGGAAATTCAGGTTATTGGGGTGACAACGATTCAGGAAGTTTTGAAAAAGGTCTTTGCATAATCCGTGACAAATCCTCTTAAAAATGATAAGATAGGAGAAATATTTGACTATCAAATTTTCGAGGAGGGAATCGTGTCGTATTTTGAACAGTTTATGCAAGCCAATCAGGCTTATGTTGCCCTACATGGGCAGTTAAATCTGCCACTTAAACCCAAAACAAGAGTGGCTATTGTGACCTGTATGGACTCTCGTCTGCACGTTGCGCAAGCTTTGGGCTTGGCACTTGGAGATGCTCATATCTTGCGGAATGCAGGTGGTCGGGTGACTGAGGACATGATTCGTTCGCTGGTTATTTCCCAGCAACAAATGGGGACAAGAGAGATTGTGGTATTGCACCATACAGACTGTGGTGCTCAGACCTTTGAAAATGGCTCTTTTCAGGAGTATTTGAAGGAAGAATTGGGTGTCGATGTGTCAGACCAGGACTTCTTGCCCTTCCAAGATATAGAGGAGAGTGTGCGTGAGGACATGCAACTTCTTATCGAGTCTCCCCTAATACCAGACGATGTCATTATCTCTGGTGCTATTTACGATGTGGATACAGGAAGTATGACAGTCGTAGAATTGTAAAAACTTCATTTAGAAAGAAAGTGTATGAAGAAAAACAGTATTTTATTTATTTTTATTTTATTGCTATGTATTGGTTTACAGTATGAAACCATCTACTATACTGACGGTTCTATGTCAGGTGCGGAATATGGACTAATGGGAGTTTCTATCTTTCTAGCTCTCTTTTACATGATTCCGGCTCTTTATTTCCTTTTCCGTATTGGGAAAAAATGGGAATTACCAAAGAATGCCTTGATTTTGTCTTTATTGGGTGGGATGTTCCTTTCAGGCTGGTTGTCTAGCTTTGCTAATATCTATATCCATGATTTGCTGGGTGTTCTTTTCCCAGATAGTGCATTTTTAAATGCCTTTGAAAGTGCTATTGTGGCTCCTTTGGTAGAAGAACCCTTGAAATTATTGCCACTTGTCTTTGTTTTAGCTTTGATTCCTGTGCGAAAATTAAAATCTTTGTTTTTACTAGGGATTGCTTCTGGTTTGGGATTCCAAATGATTGAGGATATTGGCTATATTCGTACGGATTTGCCAGAGGGATTTGACTTTACTATTTCGAGAATTTTAGAGCGTATCATCTCAGGAATTGCCTCTCACTGGACTTTTTCAGGTCTAGCTGTAGTAGGTGTTTACTTGCTTTACAAAGCCTATAAAGGACAGAAGGTTGGCAAGAAACAGGGGATTATCTTCCTAGCTTTAGCCTTGGGAACTCATTTCTTGTTTAACTCTCCTTTTGTTGAATTGGAGACAGAGTTGCCATTAGCGATTCCAGTAGTTACAGCTATTGCTCTTTACGGTTTTTATCAGGCTTATCGCTTTGTTGAGAAGAACGATGAGATAATGAACTAGAATATTTTTCAAAAGAATGATGCAAGGGTACAAATATGGTGCCCTTCTTTTATTTTTGATTGAAAAATAGTGTAAAAAGCGCTACAATGGTAGATGGAAAAATCTTGTGAAAAGCACAAGCGATACATATATACCGGAGGAAATCATGTCTTTTTCTGATTTAAAGCTGTTTGCCCTTTCTTCTAATCAAGAATTGGCAAAACGTGTGGCGCAGGAGATTGGGATAGAGTTGGGGAAATCAAGTGTTCGCCAATTTTCAGATGGAGAGATTCAGGTCAACATCGAAGAATCAATCCGTGGGAAACACGTCTTTATCCTACAATCAACTAGTTCGCCTGTAAATGACAATCTGCTTGAAATTTTGATTATGGTGGATGCTTTGAAGCGTGCGAGTGCAGAATCTGTCAATGTTGTCATGCCTTACTATGGGTATGCACGTCAGGATAGAAAGGCGAGAGCGCGTGAGCCAATCACTTCAAAACTTGTCGCAAATATGCTTGAAGTAGCTGGAGTGGATCGTTTATTGACCATCGACTTGCATGCTGCGCAGATTCAAGGATTCTTTGATATTCCTGTGGATCATTTGATGGGAGCTCCTCTGATTGCGGATTATTTTGAGCGTCGTGGCATGGTTGGTTCTGACTATGTGGTTGTTAGTCCAGACCATGGAGGGGTGACTCGTGCTCGTAAGTTGGCAGAATTTTTGAAAACATCTATTGCTATCATTGACAAACGTCGTAGCGTTGATAAGATGAATACCAGTGAAGTTATGAACATCATCGGTAAGGTCGAAGGTAAGACTTGTATCTTGATTGATGATATGATTGATACGGCTGGAACGATTTGTCATGCGGCAGATGCCCTTGCAGAAGCTGGTGCTGTTGAAGTCTATGCAAGCTGTACGCACCCAGTTCTTTCTGGTCCTGCTATGGACAATATCCAAAAATCAGCTATTAAGAAATTGGTTGTTTTGGATACTATCTATCTGCCAGAAGAGCGTTTGATTGATAAGATTGAACAGATTTCAATCGCTCATCTCCTAGGGGATGCTATCGTGCGTATTCATGAAAAACGCCCACTTTCTCCACTTTTCAGTATTGAGAAAAAGATTTAATGACCAAGCCTGAGATAATTCTCAGGTTTTTTTCGTCTCTTTTGCGAATAAATAGATAGTAACAGTGAATCTAGGAAACCTAGATTTAAAACTGTGGTATAATAAAAGGAGGAAAAGGATGATTCTAAGACATCCGGGTATCAGCCCAACAAATGATTTGGTTGCTAAGAAAATTTTTAGCAATCCAGAAATCACTTGTCAATTTATTCGCGATATGCTGGATTTACCAGCTAAAAATGTAACTATTTTAGAGGGAAGCAATATTCACGTCTTGTCTTCTCTGCCTTACTCAGCGCAGGATTTCTATACCAGTATAGACGTTTTAGCTGAACTAGATAATGGCACTCAAGTAATCATTGAGATTCAGGTGCATCATCAGAATTTTTTCATCAATCGTTTGTGGGCTTATCTATGTAGTCAGGTCAATCAAAATCTCGAAAAAATTCGTCAACAAGAAGGAAACACTCACCAGAGTTACAAGCATATCGCACCAGTATACGCTATCGCAATCGTGGATAGCAACTACTTCCAAGATGACTTGGCTTTCCATAGCTTTAGTATGCGAGAGGACACGACAGGTGAGGCTTTAACCATCACAAACA
>CAURMD010000072.1:0-3552 GCA_963525985.1 uncultured Streptococcus sp.
AAGTGTCTACGCCAGGTAAGAAGCAGGTGTGGCGCATTACCAGTCGTGAAAAAGGCAAGTCAGAGGGTGACTACATCACTTATGATGGTGTGAATGTGAGTGACATGACAGAAATCAAGATGTTCCATCCGACCTATACTTATATCAAGAAGACGGTTCGTAATTTTGATGCTGTGCCTCTCTTGGTGGATATTTTCAAGGACGGGAAATTGATTTATAACCTGCCTAGTTTGACTGAGATTCAGGACTATGCTCGTAAGGAATTTGACAAGCTTTGGGATGAATACAAGCGCGTGCTCAATCCGCAGCACTATCCAGTGGATTTGGCGCGTGATGTATGGCAAGATAAGATGGACTTGATTGACAAGATGCGTAAGGAAGCCTTTGGTGAAGGAGAAGAAGAATGAGTTTGCAAGAAACGATTATCCAAGAATTGGGTGTCAAACCAGTGATTGATGCTCAGGAAGAAATCCGTCGTTCCATCGATTTCTTAAAAAGATATCTGAAAAAACACCCCTTCCTTAAAACTTTTGTACTAGGGATTTCTGGAGGACAAGACTCAACCTTAGCAGGACGTTTAGCTCAATTAGCTATGGAAGAACTGCGAGCTGAAACGGGCGATGACAGCTACAAATTTATCGCTGTCCGTCTGCCTTATGGAGTGCAAGCTGATGAAGCAGATGCTCAAAAAGCCTTAGCCTTCATCCAGCCAGATGTTAGCTTGGTAGTTAATATCAAGGAATCAGCTGACGCCATGACGGCAGCAGTTGAAGCGACAGGTAGTCCTGTCTCAGACTTCAACAAGGGCAATATCAAGGCTCGTTGTCGTATGATTGCTCAGTATGCCCTTGCAGGTGTCCATAGCGGAGCGGTCATTGGTACAGATCATGCTGCGGAAAATATCACAGGTTTCTTTACCAAGTTTGGTGACGGTGGTGCAGATATTCTCCCTCTTTACCGCCTCAATAAGCGTCAAGGAAAACAACTCTTGCAGGAACTTGGTGCAGATCCAGCCCTTTATGAAAAAATCCCAACAGCAGACCTAGAAGAAGATAAACCAGGTCTGGCTGACGAAGTCGCACTTGGAGTCACCTATGCAGAGATTGACGACTACCTAGAAGGCAAAATAATCAGCCCAGAAGCTCAAGCAAGAATCGAAAACTGGTGGCACAAAGGCCAACACAAACGCCACCTACCAATCACCGTCTTTGATGACTTTTGGGAGTAAAAACCTCCAGTGGAGGTTTTTACCCCGAGTCTAGAAATAAGAAAACGAGGAACCTCCAGTGGAGGTTTTCAGCCTCTCACATTGAAATAAGAAAGTGAGAGAAGGTCCGGGGGACCTTTTTACCCCGAGTTTAGAAATAAGAAAATGAGGAACCTCCAGTGGAGGTTTTCAGCCTCTCACATTGAAATAAGAAAGTGAGAGAAGGTCCGGGGGACCTTTTTAGCGTATTACCTTGAAATTCAAAAGCAAAGCAAATCTAAATGGAGATTGAATAGAAATCATATATCAGAAAGCGAGGCAGCATCATGAAAGCAATCGGTACGAAAATGTTACAGACAGAACGTTTAATCTTGCGAAGATTTGTGGAAAGTGATGCAGAAGCTATGTTTCAAAATTGGGCTTCATCCGCTGAGAATCTGACCTATGTCACTTGGGATCCTCATTCTGATGTCGAGGTGACTCGAAACTCGATTCGTAATTGGGTTGCCTCCTATGCTAATCCCAACTATTACAAATGGGCTATTTGTCTCAAAGAAAATCCAGAGCAAGTGATAGGAGATATCAGCATCGTTGCAATAGATGAGAATAATTCTTCTTGTGAAATTGGCTATGTGTTAGGCAAGGCTTACTGGGGATATGGTATGATGACAGAGGCCTTAAAAGCTATCTTGGACTTTTGTTTCACTCAAGTAGGATTTCAAAAAGTCAAGGCACGTTATGCCAGTCTCAATCCAGCTTCAGGTCGTGTCATGGAGAAAGCAGGGATGTCCTATCTACAAACCATTGTTAATGGTGTAGAGAGAAAAGGCTATCTTGCGGATCTTATTTATTATCAGATAAGTAGGGAAGAATGTTGAATTTTCTTTTCAGTTTCCATCGAAGTCAGACTGTGTCTGGCTTTTTTTGCAACAGTTTTTACATAACCTGATTAAATTCCTATTTTTCCCTATCATTGTCCCTGTTTTTTCTGGAGTTTTGGGACTATAATAGTTCTATCAAATCAAAGAATGGAGGAAGGCAATGGATACGATTATCTTTTTTATCAGTGTTTTTCTTGCTGGAATTCTTTCCTTCTTTTCTCCTTGTATCTTACCCTTGTTGCCAGTCTATGCAGGGGTCTTGTTGGATGACAAAGATGGTGCTCAGGCTTCTAGTGGCAAATTTTCAATCTCAGTTGTCAGTTTATTGCGAACTCTGGCCTTTATAGCAGGTATTTCTTTTATCTTTATCTTACTGGGATATGGTGCTGGTTTTTTAGGCAATTTGCTGTATGCTTCTTGGTTTCAGTATGTGACGGGTGCGGTCATCATTCTCTTGGGCTTGCACCAGATGGAAGTCTTACATTTTCAGGGACTTTACAAGGAAAGAAGGTTACAATTACAGAGACAGGGGCAAAAGGGTAAGGGCTATAGTCAGGCATTTTTACTGGGTTTGATCTTTAGTTTTGCTTGGACGCCTTGTGTGGGGCCGGTTCTTGGCTCTGTTTTGGTCTTGGCGGCTTCAGGTGGTTCAGGAGCTTGGCAGGGAGCTGGTCTCATGTTGATTTACACGTTGGGCTTGGCGCTACCATTTTTGGCTCTAGCTCTTGCCTCTAGCTATGTTTTGAAACATTTCCGAAAACTCCATCCTTATCTCGGAACCCTCAAAAAAGTGGGTGGTTTCCTCATTATCGTGATGGGAATCTTGGTGCTTTTGGGAAATGCTTCCATTTTGACTACATTATTTGAATAGAGAGGAAGAAGAAATGAAAAAATGGCAAACATGTCTCCTTGGAGTCGGATCAATCTGTTGCTTGGCAGCCTGTTCGGCTAAAAACATGTCAGATGAAGCTACTATGAAGGAGCAAACAAAAACAGAACAAGTCAGTTCACAAACTGCGACTAAAGGTCAGGCAGTTGCTGATTTTGAGCTAACTGGAGTAGATGGCAAGACCTACCGCTTGTCTGATTACAAGGGCAAGAAAGTCTATCTAAAATTCTGGGCTTCTTGGTGTTCCATCTGTCTAGCCAGTCTTCCTGACACGGATGAAATCGCTAAAGATGCTGGTGATGATTATGTGGTTTTGACGGTAGTGTCACCTGGACACAAGGGTGAACAAGCTGAAGCAGACTTTAAGAACTGGTACAAGGGCTTGGATTATAAAAATATTCCAGTTCTAATTGATTCATCAGGAAAACTTTTGGAAAGTTATGGTGTCCGTTCTTACCCAACTCAAGCCTTTATAAACAAGGAAGGCAAGCTGGTCAAAACGCAACCTGGTTTTATGGACAAGGATATGATTTTAAAAACATTGAAAGAAATGGGGTAGAGAAAGGTCATGAATG
>CAURMD010000073.1:0-3428 GCA_963525985.1 uncultured Streptococcus sp.
TCCTGTCCTCCTCGGACCAGCTCTTGTAGTCTAGCAGTTGGTCTGCTTGGCTGATGGCTCGCTCGGGTTGCTGGGTAAAGGGTTTATTACCGAAAAACTCCAACCAGGGCTTGCGAACCTTGTCTTTGCTGGTTTCTCTGTATTTTTTAGTCCTTATTTGTGATGCTCTTTCAATAGTTCTTCAAACTCAGAGGCAGTCATACCTAACTGCTGACTTGCAATCTCCGAAGTCAGAAGATCTTGGCAAACCATGTCTAGGAAAGCAAAGAGTTTTCCTTCTTCCCTTCCTTCAACTTTACCTCGTTCCAGTCCCTGTTCTAAACCTTTTTTAATACCCTCAGCTCGCCCACGTTCAAGACCTCGTTCTAAACCTTGTTCAATGCCTTCCGCCCTAGCAGTTTCCAAAGCATAGTCCTGTGCCAACAATGCCTGTTCTTCTCGCATACGTAGTTGACTAAACATCTTCCTGTCCTCCTCGGACCAGCTCTTGTAGTCCAGCAGTTGGTCTGCTTGGCTGATGGCTCGCTCAGGTTGCTGGGTAAAGGGCTTATTCCCGAAAAACTCCAACCAGGGCTTGCGAACCTTGTCTTTGCTGGTTTCTCTATATTTTTTTAATTCCAAGAATGCCATCTTGACCAGATGGTTTTCTTGTCCATTATTTGTGATAGTTAAAACCTCACCTGTCGTGTCCTCTCGCATGCTAAAACTATGAAAAGCCAAATCATCTGAAAAGTAATTGCTATCCACAATTGCGATAGCGTAAACAGGTGCGATGTGTTTGTAACTTTGATGTGTATCACCTTCTCGTTGACGAATTTTTTCGAGATTTTGATTGACCTGACTACACAGATACGCCCACAGGCGATTGATGAAAAAATTCTGATGATGAACTTGAATTTCAATAATAACTTGCGTGCCATTATCCAACTCCGCCAAAACATCTATACTGGTATAGAAATCCTGCGCCGAGTAGGGCATGGAAGGCAAGACGTGAATATTGCTACCCTCCAAAATGGTTACATTTTTTGCTGGTAAATCCAGCATATCGCGAATAAATTGACAAGTGATTTCTGGATTGCTAAAAATTTTCTTAGCAACCAAGTCATTGGTTGGGCTAATGCCCGGATGTCTGAGAATCATCCTTTTCCTCCTTTTATTATACCACAGTTTTATACTCAATGAAAATCAAAGAGCAAACTAGGAAACTAGCTGCAGGCTGTACTTGAGTACGGCAAGGCGACGTTGACGTGGTTTGAATTTGATTTTCGAAGAGTATTAAATCTAGTTTTACTAGATTCACTGACTCTATCTATTTATTCGGAAAAAATAGAAAGAGTAGAGAAAATTAGGAGAAATTTTAAACTATATTATTTATCTGAAAGCGAGGGCTGCCCACCACGGATATTATAAGCCTGATAAAAACAAAAGAGCTAGCCTAAGCTAACTCTTATCCTATGCGGAGAGAGGGACTTGAACCCTCACGACCTAAAGCGGTCACAGGATCCTTAGTCCTGCGCGTCTGCCAATTCCGCCATCCCCGCGTCGATTACTTTACTAGTATATCAACTTTTGGGATGCTTGTCAACACTTTTTTTCAAAATTTTTCATTTCATCAACCAAATTACTCAGAAAGTTCATTTAGATTTTCATCTACTAACTTAGCTCCAAGTGTATTTTTGAAATGGCCTAGGGCAAATTGATGATTTTCAAGCCAGATGGAAGCAACAGCTGGTTTAACAATCTCGATGTCATATCCTAGATTATAGGCATCGATAGCTGTATGTAGGACACAGATATCCGTCAAGACACCTGTTAAAATAACTGTAGAAATTCGACGCTCTCTCAAACGAATATCTAGGTCAGTCCCTGAGAAAGCTGAGTAATGGCGTTTATCCATCCAAAAGACACGACTGTCTGAAGCATGCTCTTGATAAAAGATCCCCAAATCTCCGTATAAATTCCGTCCACTAGTCCCAATCAGATTATGAGGCGGGAATAGTTTACTTTCTGGATGGAAACAATCGTTTTCTTCATGAGCATCGATGGTAAAGAAGATGTAATCCCCTCGTTCAAAAGCTAATCGAGTCACCTTGCTAATGGCTTCTGAAATAGCTTGAGCTGGAGCCCCTGCTGTCAATTTACCACTATCAGCAACAAAATCTTCTGTATAATCAATCGAAATTAAAGCCTTAGCCATTAGTAATCTCTTTTCTTCACTTCTTCAAAAATATCTGAAATCAAGACCTTAAGATAGGTTCCCTTCATTCCAAGTGAGCGACTTTCAATAATTCCCGCAGACTCAAGTTTACGAAGGGCATTGACAATCACCGAACGGGTAATTCCGATACGATCTGCAATCACTGACGCAGTCAACTGCCCTTCATTTCCATTTAATTCCCCTAAAATTGCTGAAACAGCACGAAGTTCGGAGTAAGAAAGGGTATTAACCGCCATGGTAACAGCAGTACGGCGACGGATATTTTTCTCATCTTCTTCACGCTGGAAGTTAAGAAGCTGAATCCCAACAACGGTACTGGCAATCTCAACCAAAATCAAATCTTCATCTTCGAATTTTTTATCATTGCGCCAAATAATCAAAGAACCAAGGCGAATCCCCGATACATGAATCGGTGCAATAGTCGTCAAGCCATCTGGAAAATCATCTCTACTCTCAACAGGGAAAATACTCATATCATGCTCAACAGGCAAGTTTGCTTCTGTTTCGTAAATCATATTAGCCCCTTGAACGTAGTCATCTGGGAAAATCTTAGTTTGGAAGAATTGCTCTACGCGATCTGTATTTGTTTTATAACGCATAAAATAGCCAAGCAGACGTCCCTTACTATTGATAATGCAGGCATTGCAATGAATAATATCCGCTAACTGACGCGTAATAGCGTTGTAAGGCAGCTCATCCTGCAACTGCTCCTCTGAGCGCTTCAAAATTGATGTAATCTTTCTTGTTTTTTCTAATAAATGTGCCATTTTTCACCTCGAATTTAATCGCTATCATTATAACATAAAAACGTCTCTTTTTCAATAATTATCTGAAAATTCCTTATTGACTTGCAATTTTTAAAAACCAGAATATTTTTAATTAAATTGTTCCTTTTCTATTGACAAGTTGCCTGTTTTTGTGTATCATAACATTATAAAAAGATAATACAACAATTTTATTTATCTTTTTTCACATTCGGTCTCCTTATATAAAAAAAGCGATTCATTTTGAACCGCTTTTTCCTATTTATCGCCCTTGTTACGAATCACAAAGCCTGTTTTCTTTTCGCTTGAAGTAGTGCGTGGTTTTTTATTATCCTTACGGTAACGTTTTTCCTTATCAAAACGATCGTTGCCACGACTTCCTTTTTTGAACTCATCACGACGACCACCACGACGGTTGTCTCCACGGCGATTATCACGACGGTCAT
>CAURMD010000074.1:0-3279 GCA_963525985.1 uncultured Streptococcus sp.
CGCCAGAGATGAAGCAATGGCTACATGATCTTCGGGACGCGGGCATTCGCATCATCGTGGTATCAAATAACACCAAAAAACGCGTTCAACGTGCAGTTGAGAAGTTTGGAATTGATTACATTTATTGGGCTCTGAAGCCCTTCACATTTGGAATTGACCGTGCCATGAAGGAATTCCACTATGAGAAAAGCGAAGTGGTCATGGTCGGTGACCAGCTCATGACAGATATACGAGCAGCCCACCGTGCTGGCATTCGCTCGATTTTAGTCAAACCCTTGGTCCAACATGACTCGATCAAAACGCAGATTAACCGAGCTCGTGAGCGCCGTGTCAAGCGAAAAATCACTGAAAAGTACGGACCGATTACATATAAAAAAGGAATTTAACTATGGAAGAAATTCTCTGTATTGGTTGTGGAGCAACCATTCAGACGACAGACAAGGCTGGTCTTGGTTTTACCCCCCAGTCGGCACTTGAAAAAGGTTTGGAGACTGGCGAAGTCTATTGCCAACGCTGTTTCCGTCTCCGCCACTATAATGAAATCACGGATGTCCAGTTGACGGACGATGATTTCCTCAAGCTCTTGCACGAGGTGGGAGACAGTGATGCCTTAGTGGTCAATGTCATTGATATCTTTGATTTTAATGGCTCTGTCATCCCAGGATTGCCACGCTTTGTATCGGGCAATGATGTCCTCTTGGTGGGAAATAAAAAAGATATCTTGCCCAAGTCTGTTAAACCAGGCAAGATTAGCCAGTGGCTCATGGAACGTGCCCACGAAGAAGGTCTTCGTCCAGTCGATGTCGTCCTAACTTCAGCCCAAAACAAGCATGCCATTAAGGAAGTCATTGACAAAATCGAGCATTACCGTAAGGGCCGCGATGTCTATGTGGTCGGTGTAACCAACGTTGGAAAATCAACTCTTATCAATGCTATTATCCAAGAAATCACGGGTGATCAGAATGTCATTACGACTTCGCGCTTCCCAGGGACAACCTTGGATAAGATTGAGATTCCGCTTGATGATGGTTCTTATATCTACGATACGCCGGGGATCATCCACCGCCACCAGATGGCTCATTACTTGACGGCTAAAAACCTCAAGTATGTCAGCCCCAAAAAGGAAATCAAACCCAAAACCTACCAGCTCAATCCTGAACAAACCCTGTTTCTAGGTGGTCTTGGACGATTTGACTTTATTGCAGGAGAAAAGCAAGGTTTTACAGCCTTCTTTGACAATGAACTTAAATTGCATCGTACCAAGCTTGAAGGAGCTAGTGCCTTTTACGACAAGCATCTTGGAACCCTTCTAACACCACCAAATAGCAAGGAAAAAGAAGATTTTCCTAAACTGGTTGAGCATGTATTTACCATCAAGGACAAGACAGACCTAGTCATCTCTGGACTCGGCTGGATCCGAGTAACAGGCACCGCCAAAGTCGCAGTCTGGGCACCAGAAGGCGTCGCCGTCGTCACACGAAAAGCAATTATTTAAACACAGAAAGGAAAGGGTTGTCTAAATTCGTGCGAGCCCATAGCGAATACTTTTCGCTGTGGTGTCAGTTGGTACAAGTGATTGTACCAACTGCGGAAAATTTGAGACCTTAGGCTCAAATTTTAGTCATGAAAGTCCGAAGGACTTTGCTGACGTCCGTCACCACTTAAGAAAAGTATAAAAAGAAACTCTTTTAAAGAAATTATGTCATTAACATCAAAACAACGTGCCTTCCTCAACAGCCAGGCACACACCCTCAAACCCATCATCCAAATTGGGAAAAATGGTCTCAATGACCAAATCAAAACCAGCGTCCGTCAAGCTCTTGACGCCCGTGAATTGATCAAGGTTACTCTTTTGCAAAACACAGATGAAAACATCCACGAAGTAGCTGAAATTTTGGAAGAAGAAATCGGTGTGGATACAGTCCAAAAAATCGGACGCATCTTAATCTTGTTTAAACAATCCAGCAAGAAAGAAAATCGCAAGATTTCTAAACAAGTCAAAGAAATCTAAAAAACTACTCCAAATAACTGTTTTTACAGAGAAATAAAGGAGACTAGCCTATGGCAATCGAACTATTGACTCCCTTTACCAAGGTAGAGTTGGAGCCAGAAATCAAGGAGAAAAAACGCAAACAAGTCGGGATTTTAGGGGGGAATTTTAACCCTGTTCACAATGCCCATCTGGTTGTTGCGGATCAAGTGCGCCAGCAGTTGGGACTGGACCAGGTTCTACTTATGCCTGAATATCAACCCCCTCATGTGGACAAAAAAGAAACCATTCCTGAGCACCATCGTCTCAAGATGCTTGAGTTGGCGATTGAGGGGATTGAAGGTCTGGACATTGAAACTATTGAGTTAGAGCGCAAGGGTATTTCCTATACCTACGACACCATGAAGATTTTAACAGAGAAGAATCCAGATACGGATTATTACTTTATCATCGGTGCCGATATGGTGGACTATCTGCCTAAGTGGTACCGAATTGATGAACTGGTAGATATGGTTCAGTTTGTGGGAGTTCAGCGCCCACGCTACAAGGCTGGAACTTCTTATCCAGTTATCTGGGTGGATGTGCCTCTCATGGATATCTCGTCTAGCATGGTGCGTGACTTCCTTGCCCAAGGTCGGAAACCCAACTTTCTCCTGCCTCAGCCTGTACTAGACTATATCGAGAAGGAGGGGCTTTACTGATGGCATACCAAGACTATATCAATTGCTCTCGCGAGGCTTTGTTGGAAAAAATGGCAGAGCTTCTACCTGAAAAACGTTTAACCCATTGCTTGGGTGTGGAGCGTGCAGCCATAGAATTGGCTCAGCGATTTGGAGTCGATACCGAGAAAGCAGGCCTAGCAGGCCTTCTTCATGACTATGCTAAAAAGCTGTCAAATCAGGAATTTCTAGACTTGATTGGCCGTTATCAGCTAGACCCTGACCTCAAAAACTGGGGCAATAATGTCTGGCATGGTATGGTTGGCATCTACAAGATTCAAGAAGACCTGGATTTGCATGATTCAGAAATCTTGCGAGCTATTGAAATCCATACAGTTGGGGCGGATCAGATGACTGATCTTGATAAGGTTATCTACGTCGCAGACTATATAGAGCATAATCGTGCCTTTCCAGGGGTGGATGTGGCGCGTGAGATTGCAAGTCTATCGCTTAATAAGGCGGTGGCCTACGAAACAGCTCGCACTGTGGAGCATCTGGCTCATCAGGGATTCCCTATCTATCCCCAAACCCTTGAAACCTATAACGCCTTTGTGCACTATTTGAAAGAGG
>CAURMD010000075.1:0-3190 GCA_963525985.1 uncultured Streptococcus sp.
CAAGGTACCACCAGTGCCAACAACACCAGGTGAGGATACGCCGATTACTTATGAAAAAGTTCCAAACAAACCTACTCCTGAACAACCAGAAACAACTGGTACTAAAGAAGTGACACGTACAATCAAATACGTGGATGAAAAAGGTAATGAATTAGCTAAACCATCTACAGATAAAGTGACATTCAAGGGCAAAGGTAGTGACTGGAATGTAGTTGGTGGAGATAGTACATTTGATGCGGTGAAATCACCAGTAGTTAAAGGTTATATCTTAAAAGACCCAGCTCAAAAAGTAGTTGAGAAAGAAAAAGTTAAGTCAGACGCAAAAGACGAAACAATTACTGTTACCTACACTAAAGTAGGTTCATTCGTACCGAAAGTGCCAGAAGGAGTAACACCACTAACTCCTCTAACACCAACACCGTATGATAATGATCCAGAAGATCCAACTAAAGTGGTAACACCAAATCCGGAAAAACCACAAGATCCAAAAGATCCGAATAGTCCGAAAGTACCAGTGATTCCACAAGTACCAGGACATACTCCGGTAGTACCAAAAGACCCAACAAAACCAGTGAGTCCAGAAAACCCACTAGTACCGTTAACACCGGTGGATCCAAACCATCCAGAAAAAGGATATAACGTACCACCAGTACCAACAATACCAGGTCAAGATACACCAATTACGTATGTAAAAGACGGACAACAAAAAGCAACCACAAGCTTCGTGGATCCAAAAGGAAATGTATTAGAAACACCAATCACAGAAACAGGTGATTCAAATACACTATTAACAAAAGACGGTGAAATCAAAGCAACAATTGCGAAATTAAAACTAAAAGGATATGATGTTGAAACTAACACTTATCCACCAACAGGAACGTTTGACAACGATCCTAAGGTTGATCAATACTTCAAGGTGACATTAACACCACGTGTTAAACCAGTGAAACCATTTGATCCAACAAATCCGAAAGATCCAAATAAACCAGTACCAGGACAACCAATCGATCCAGATACACCTGTAGATCCAAATAATCCAAATGATCCAACAATTCCAAGATGGACAGAGGACTTAATCAACAAACTAGAAACTACAAAACAAGTATCACGTACAATTAATTATGTTGACGAGGCTGGAAACAAAATTTCTGAACCATCAACAGACAAAGTTACATTTACACGTGAAGCTAAGATTAACGTAGTAACAGGTGAGATTACTTATGGAGACTGGAAAGCAGTTGGTGGAGATAGTACATTTGATAAAGTATCATCGCCAGTAGTTAAAGGTTACATCCTTAAAGATCCAGCTCAAAAAGAAGTAGCTGAAAGAAAAGGAATAACACCAACTGTTGCAAGTCAAACGATTGAAGTGGTTTACAAGAAACTTGGTTCATGGCTACCAAAAGTGCCAGGTGTAGAAACACCAACGCCACTACCATATCCAAATAATCCGACAGACCCAACTAAGCCTGGTGATCCAACGGATCCGAATGTACCGGTGATTCCATATGTGCCTGGGTATACACCTAAGACACCAGATGGAAATCCATTAGTACCAGTTGATCCAAATGATCCAACAAAAGGATACATTCCACCAGTACCAACAGAACCTGGTAAGGATACACCGATTGAGTATGTAAAAGTTCCAAATACACCTAGTCCGGAAGAACCGGTAAAACCAACTCCAGAAAGTAATCATATTACAATCTGGGTGGATGAAAATGGTAAGCCATTGAAACCAGAAAAACCTGGAACTCATGAACCAGGAAATATTCCTGGATATCGATTTATTACGACTACAACGAAAGATGGTGTCACAATTCATAAATTTGAAAAGATAACACCAGTAGAGCCTAATAATCCTGTTCCACAGAAACCGACTACACCGATTCCAACTCCACAAGATCCGACTATTCCAACACCAGAAAGTCAAATTCCAACTCCAAACACTCCAGAAGCAACTACTCCGACTTCTGAGACAAATAGAAGAGAGGAATTGCCAAACACAGGTACAGAAGCTAATGCTGGCTTGGCTAGCGCTGGTATCATGACCTTGTTAGCTGGTCTAGGATTAGGATTCTTCAAGAAGAAGGAAGAAGATGAGTCCGAATAATATAAAAACGTTGCTTCCTGCCAAAAGTTGGATTCTTCATCTGGCTTTTGGCTCGGAGTCAACAACCTAGAAACTAAAATAAATGTAAAGTTGAGGAGAATATGTCAAGACAATCAACTAAGAATAAAAAATATGCTTTACGAAAAATTGGAAAGTTTTTCGGTTCTTGTGCTGTAGCGACTATCATTACCCTAGGTGGCGTTGCAATGATGGCACCAAATGTGACAGTTTATGCTTCAGAAAATAATTCAGATGGGGGGCCTGAGCATATTGACAATCGTACTAGTGCAGATCAGGGATATGAAGTTTTCGTACCTAAAGGGAAGAAGTATGAAAGAGATGATACAGTAGAAAGTCATGTTCCTGTCTTGAGAAAAGAAGGTTATAATGGTAGAAGCTTTATCTTGAAAGCTGAAGATAGTGATGATTATTTTAATGAACATCCAATGGAATCGTTATTTGAAAAATTATATGATAAAGACGATGATAATCAAATTGATGAGAAATATAAAAGGGCTGATGCTGATACTATAAATGCACATGCAGGTGAACCAATTGGTGATTCAAACTTTGTTGAACCTAAAGTGAGTGAAGTTAATCCTAAATATCCTCACCGTCTTGATGCGGGTGTAGATACCCCAGCTTATCCAGGTAATCTTTATGAAGGAAGACCAGCAGGAGCTGACGGAAATATTAATAGTGATGATACCATTGTTGAGTCAAATAAACCTATAACGGTAAATCCAAATTCAGAAGAGAATATAGTTAATGATGACGGTACTGTTGTATTATCTAAGTATTATCGTATTCATGTAAACGAAGGAGAACATGCTGATAAAAAGGATGATATTTATGTAGTCGGAACAAAACCAAAAGTAGAGAAAACACCAATTCCGTTTGAAACAACTTATGAACGTGATGATTCAGTTCCAGAAGGAACAGAAGAAGAAGTCACAGCAGGTAAAAATGGTGAAACTGTTAAGACAACTACTTATGAACTAAACCCAACAACAGGTGAAGTAACTGCAAATGAACCAACAAGTGTTACAACAGACCCTGTAACTCGTGTTGTTAAAA
>CAURMD010000076.1:0-2585 GCA_963525985.1 uncultured Streptococcus sp.
CCTGCTTTTGATAGCCGTTTGGCTAAATACCTCCTTTCGACTGTGGAGGACAATGAAATTGCGACCATCGCTAGTCTTTATGGTCAGACTTACTTGGTCGATGATGAGACTTTTTATGGTAAGGGTGTCAAAAAGGCCATTCCTGAACGCGAGAAATTCTTGGAGCACTTGGCTCGTAAGCTTGCTGTTTTGGTTGAAACAGAGCCTGTTTTACTTGAAAAACTCAGTGAAAATGGGCAATTAGAGCTTCTTTATGATATAGAGCAATCCCTGGCTTTTGTCCTTGCCAAGATGGAAATAGCTGGGATTACGGTCAAGAAAGAGACCTTGCTTGAGATGCAGGCTGAAAATGAGCTTGTTATTGAAAAACTGACTCAGGAGATTTACGAACTGGCTGGTGAGGAGTTTAATATCAACTCGCCTAAGCAGTTGGGCGTGCTTCTCTTTGAAAAATTGGGGCTACCTCTAGAATACACTAAGAAAACTAAGACTGGATACTCGACAGCGGTGGATGTCTTGGAGCGTCTGGCTCCTATTGCGCCGATCGTTAGGAAAATTCTCGACTACCGTCAGATTGCTAAGATTCAGTCTACTTATGTGATTGGCTTGCAGGACTGGATTTTGGCGGATGGCAAGATTCATACGCGCTATGTGCAGGATTTGACCCAGACTGGGCGTCTGTCTAGTGTGGATCCAAACTTGCAAAATATCCCTGTTCGTTTGGAACAAGGTCGTCTCATTCGTAAGGCTTTTGTGCCTGAGTGGGAGGATAGTGTATTACTCAGCTCGGACTATTCGCAGATTGAATTGCGCGTTTTGGCACATATCTCTAAAGATGAACACTTGATAAAGGCCTTCCAAGAGGGGGCAGATATTCATACTTCGACAGCCATGCGGGTCTTTGGCATTGAGCGTCCTGAGGATGTGACTGCAAACGACCGTCGCAATGCCAAGGCGGTTAACTTTGGAGTGGTTTACGGGATTTCAGACTTTGGTTTGTCTAATAATTTGGGTATCAGCCGTAAGGAGGCCAAAGCCTACATTGATACCTACTTTGAACGCTTCCCAGGTATTAAAAACTACATGGATGAAGTGGTGCGTGAGGCACGTGATAAGGGGTATGTAGAGACCCTCTTCAAGCGTCGTCGTGAGTTGCCAGATATTAATTCGCGCAACTTCAACATTCGTGGTTTTGCGGAGCGGACTGCCATCAACTCTCCTATCCAGGGTTCGGCAGCAGATATTCTCAAGATTGCTATGATCCAGCTAGACAAGGCTCTAGTTGAAGGTGGTTATCAGACTAAGATGCTTCTGCAAGTGCACGATGAAATCGTCCTTGAAGTTCCTAAATCTGAATTGGCAGAGATGAAAAAATTGGTCAAACAAACCATGGAAGAAGCCATTCAACTCAGTGTTCCCCTTATCGCAGATGAAAATGAAGGGGCAACCTGGTACGAGGCTAAATAAAAAGGGGGCTAGTCCTCCTTTTTTGTAGTAGAATTATGCAAGCCTTTTCAAATTGTGCTATACTGATGAAAAAGGAGGATTTCTATGAGTCAAGAATTTATCAATCCAAGTGATGGCGTGATTCGTCAGTATCTCGCAACGAGTAAAACCCTTGCTGTGGTGGGCTTGTCAGACCGTGAGGAAACAACTAGCAATCGAGTGACCAAGGAAATGCAGGCTCGGGGTTATAAAATTATCCCAGTCAATCCCAAGGCGGCAGGTGGTGAAATCTTGGGTGAAAAGGCTTATGCTAGTCTAGCAGAGATTCCTTTTCCTGTAGATATTGTCAATGTTTACCGTCGCAGTGAATTTTTGCCAGATGTGGCGCGTGATTTTCTCAAGGCTGATGCTAAGATTTTTTGGGCACAGCTAGGACTTGAAAGTCTAGAAGCGGAAGCAATCTTGCGTGCTGGTGGATGCGATGACATTGTGATGAATCGCTGCATCAAGAGAGAACATACTCGCTTGATTGAGGAAGCATAAGAAAAGGTAGCTGATGGGCTACCTTTTGTGTTAGAAAATGCCGATAAGGGTCTGCATACCAAGACTAGTGAGGATGATGGCAATCCAGCAGATGGCTCCGAGAACAATGGATTTTCCGCTGGATTTGACCATAGCGACCAGATTAGTTTTGAGACCGATAGCACTCATGGCCATGATAATGAGGAATTTGGAGAGTTGTTTGAGAGGGGTAAAGAAATTACTGGATACACCGAGAGAGGTCAGTAGGGTGGTTAGGAGAGATGCAAGGATAAAGTAAAGGATAAAAAGTGGGAAGACTTTTTTCAGTTGTAAGCCTTGCTTATTTTTTTGCTCGCGACTTTGCCAGTAGGAGAGAAAGAGCGTAATAGGAATGATTGCTAAGGTGCGTGTGAGTTTGACAATGGTTGCGGATTCGAGGGTATTAGTCTGGTAGAGACTGTCCCAGGCGCTGGCGGTAGCCGTTACAGAGGAAGTATCATTGACCGCAGTTCCTGCAAAGAGGGCGAAGCCTTCATTGGATAGATGAAGCCAGGTTCCTAGCGTTGGAAAGATGAGCGCAGCCAAGACATTGAAGAAAAAGATAACGGAGATGGCTT